>NZ_CP047393.1:305914-611829 GCF_009858175.1 Pontibacillus sp. HMF3514 | reverse complement strand
TCACGAAAGCAAAAGGACATAAGTTGTGGGATGTTAATCATAAAGAATACTTAGACTTCTTTAGTGGTGCTGGAGCATTAAACTACGGTCATAATGATCCAAACATGAAGGAAAAACTAGTCGAATACATTACGAATGATGGCATTACACATAGCTTAGACATGGCTTCTACTACTAAAGAGAAATTCTTAACTACATTTAACGAAACCATCCTTAAACCTCGCAACTTGGAATATAAAGTCATGTTCCCCGGACCAACTGGCACAAACACTGTAGAAAGTGCGTTAAAGCTTGCTCGAAAAGTAACGGGTCGTACTGAAGTGGTTAGCTTTACGAACGGTTTCCATGGCATGACGATCGGATCACTATCTGTAACAGGTAATGCAATGAAACGAAAAGGTGCAGGTATTCCCCTTCAGAACGCAGTTACCATGCCTTTTGACAACTATATGGATCATGAATTTGATACCATTGATTACCTTGAGCACTATTTAAACGATAGTGGTAGTGGTATAGAAATCCCTGCAGCTGTTATTTTAGAAACCGTTCAAGGAGAAGGTGGGCTCAACACTGCTCGCTTTGAATGGCTGAAAAAACTTGAAACTTTATGTAAACGTTGGGGAATCTTACTGATCATTGATGATGTTCAGGCAGGTGTGGGAAGAACCGGAACATTCTTCAGCTTCGAGCCAGCTAATATTCAACCTGATATTGTATGTATGTCTAAATCCCTTAGTGGTTATGGTCTACCATTTGCCATCACATTGATTAAGCCTGAGCACGACAATTGGCTACCTGGTGAACATAACGGTACATTCCGTGGAAACAATATGGCGTTTGTAACAGCAACAGAAGCACTGAATTATTGGAAAGACCCTTCCTTTGAAAAAAACATTCAAGAAAATGCTAAAAAAATCACACACTTCTTAGATAGACTGATTTCTAAGTACCCTGATATGAAAGGGCTACGTAAAGGCCGAGGTATCATGCAAGGGATATCAGTAAGCAAAGAAGGTTTTTCTGAAAAAGTTGCTGCATTAGCATTTGAAAAAGGGCTTATTATGGAAACAGCTGGAGCAAATGATGAAGTATTTAAGCTTTTCCCACCTATTAACATTGATGAAAAAGCTCTAGAAAAAGGCTTTGAAATTATTGAAGCTGCTGTTAAGGAAGTTGTAGAGGAAAAAGAATTAGTTACTTCTTAATATGAACAAAACCACAAAAGGTTGCCATTCTAAGATGAATGGCAACCTTTATTTTATTGCTTCCTTATTTCTTGAATAAAGTCATGTAAAATACGAGCCGTCAATCCCCAAATCACCTGGTCACCATAGTAATAAAAATGCTCCGCATAACGTCTCTTGGACCACTTGTAGTTTTCTCCGTTCGGAATTAGATGGTAAGGAAATTCACCTTCAGGCTGAACCTCCATCTGTATGTAATGAATATCAGGCTCTGTGTTAAGAAGAAAATCCAAAGGAACTGTGAAAACTTCTGCTACCTCTTTTGGATTTGGGGTTAAATCTTGTTCATCACACTTTAAAAACCCCACATACGCATCTACTTTCATTCCAAATGGTGACACCATATAACCGAAAGAGTAAATATCCTTTATTCTATCTCTCCTAACACCTAGCTCTTCCACCGCTTCACGAACAGCTGTATACTGCGTATCCTCATCTTCCTCATCCACTTTTCCTCCAGGAAAACAAACCTCACCTGGCTGACGCCGCATATTTAAAGAACGAACTTCAAACAATAGATGCATTCCATCCTCTTTTTCTATAAGTGGCAGTAAAAGAGAGTACCTTTTAATATGATCCTGACCAATAAGCTTAGGTGTAGCTGACTTTAGCTTATCCTGAATAGATTTATGGTTCATATCGTTCATCCTTTTATTCATCGTTGTCTCTACTATATCAGATTGACTGAGAAAATCATTTTTGTTGATTTTAGTTATTAAGTAGCATGCCCGTTTTGTTTACATCTGGAAATGTTTTGGCGATAATAGTATGTAAGAACTTGTACTTTTTGGGAATATTTTAAGGAGGCATAACCCTTTTGAACACTCATAAGAGAAGGCAGAAAAATAAGACGGGGAAGAAATCCTTTGCTGTATTCACCACCCTATTGTTCATGGGACTAATCGGTTTTGTATTTATTTCACAGACTGGAGCGAAAACGACCATTCCAGGAAAGTATGGAGAAACCTCTCTTGGAACATTTGCCCCAGGTGTTATTCGTGAAATTACCCTGGAACAAAAACAAGAAGAGATAAGACTTTTACAAGAACGAAAAAAAGCGAATATGGAAGCAGCCTACTTTTCTACTGATCAAACCGCAGAAAGTATTATGAATTCTGAATGGGCGATTATGCCTGAGGTTGCATCAAGAGGCGATGTCGTTTTAGTACGCCACAATAAGCCTGGAAAAGTAAGCTGGCAAGGGAAAGAATACACCTTAACCTCTTTTGGAACCGGGTATTACACGTACCTACCTATCCCAATCAATTTAGACTCTGGGAGTTATTCAATTGGCAATAAAACCTTAACGATTCAAGATAAAACATTCGAAACGCAATACATTCAAGTATCTGAAGAAAACCAAAACATTGCACGGGACACGGAACAAATCATGAAAGACCAAGCTAAAATTGATAAAGCTCGAAGTCAATCAGCTGATGAATTTCTCTTTCCTGCAGATTCGGCATTCATTAAACCTATTGAGGGTCCTGTAACAACACCATTTGGTTACACACGCTATATAAATGGCGAATACTCTGGCAGTCATACAGCTATTGACTGGGCCGCACCAACAGGAACGCCAGTAAAAGCAACAAATGATGGCGTAGTGGCACTTGCCGACAACCTTCATCTAACAGGTAACTCTGTCTATATTGATCACGGTATGGATATGTTCTCTCAGTATATTCACATGTCAGAGCTCAATGTAGAAGCAGGAGATAAAGTCGAAAAAGGTGACATCATCGGAAAAGTCGGAAGTACCGGTTTCTCTACCGGACCTCATATGCACTTCACCTTCTGGGTTCACAACGTTCCTGTTAATCCAAATTTATATTTAGGTACAACACCTTTTCAAACAGACAAGCAGGTTGAGTAATCAACCTGCTTTTTTTAGTTATTTTCTTCCATGTAAAAAAGCAGATTGGATATCCAACCTGCTTTTCAATACTTACGATTCAGTATCTTGCTGTAGCTCTTCACTTTCTTCTTCCTCAGGGGAAGTCTTTCGAATAAAGAATGAAAGAACTAATCCAATAAACGAGAGAGCCGTTACGACGATAAAGGCGATATTTACACCATATATATCTGGTCGTTCAACGGTTAGGTTTTGTGAAGCGAAACTTTCTGTGCTCGTCATAACCGTAACGATAATCGCCGTACCTACAGATGCAGCAACCTGGCGCATGGTATTACTTACTGCTGCTCCGTGTGGTATTAAGCGGTTCGGCAACTGATTTAATCCAGCTGTTGTAACGGGCATCATCACCATAGAGAAACCAAACATTCTGATACTATAAACCACCGTAATAAAGAAGAATGAAGTGGATGTATCCAAGTTGGTGAAAAAGAACGTTGTAATAGTAATGATTGTAAGTCCTATAACAGACAACCACCGACCTCCAACACGATCAAAAATTCGACCCGTAATTGGCGACATGAAACCAGCAATTAAAGCTCCTGGTAAAATAACAAGCCCTGTTTCCATTGGAGTGAAGCTACGCATGTTTTGCATATAAAGCGGAATTAATGTCTCCGTCCCAATTAATCCCATAAATCCAATCATGCCGATAATAACCGTAATCGTAAATATATTGAACTTGAACACTCTGAATTCAAGCATAGGATATTTTAAGCGTAACTGCCTCATGATAAACCAACATAAAGCAATAACACCTACAGTTATGGAACCGATCGTAATGGAACTATCCCAGCCGTTGTTTCCTGCAGAAGTGAACCCATATAGCAATCCACCGAAACCTAGTGTAGACAACGCAATGGATAGAATATCGATTTTCGGATTCTTTAACTCTGTTACGTTTTTCATAGCAAAATAAGCAACAATGATATCAATAATGGCAATTGGCAGAATGATATAAAACAACATACGCCAAGAATAATTTTCTAGTACCCAGCCAGATAACGTTGGACCAATTGCTGGAGCAAATGAAATCACGAGACCCACTAATCCCATCGCTGAACCTCGTTTATTCACAGGGAAAATTAAAAGGAACACGGTTTGCATTAGCGGAAGCATTATCCCTGCTCCGGCTGATTGAATGACACGCGCTACAAGTAAAAACTCAAAATTCGGTGCCACCGCCCCCACAGCTGTACCTGCAACGAAAATGCCCATCGCACTCATAAATAACTGTCGGGTTGTAAAACGCTCAAGCAAAAACGCACTAATCGGAATCATAATCCCGTTAACGAGCATAAATACCGTAGTCAGCCACTGTGCTGAGTTCTCACTGACATTCATCTCATCCATAATGGGAGGAATGGCTGTAATCATTAGCGTCTGATTGAGAATAGCAATAAACGTCCCAGCTAAAAGCAACGCCACGATCGATGCTCTGTTATAACTCTGAGGTTGCATGTTGTATCCTCCTTGATGCTTTCACTCTTTCTCAAAATCTATTAATTATAGTAACAATATAAGTTCATTTTTTAGCACACTTAAACCATTGTACTCTCCTTTACATTCTTTGTCATTCATGACAACTCTAAATCGGACCTTTATATCAATTGAAGTTATTACCAATTAATTCTATAATAGTTTTACTAGTGTTAAATGGCACTAGATGCAATCATCAAAATTGAAGAGGAAAATGCTTATTGCATAATTTTGATCAAGCATATGAAGAGTGGATTCAGAAGAATATTGCTGAGGAGAAAAATTACAGAAGACATGAACTTCTTGAAAAAGGCTTAGGACATGGAACCGTAGAATTTTTAAGATCAATTTGGTTTCCTACATTGGGGAACTTTGATTACTTGTACCCTGAATGGGAGGTACGTGATTTAAATAATGGTTTTCGTTACTTAGATCTTGCCTACCGCCCTGGAGGTGCAAAAGGATGTATTGAAATTCAAGGGTTTGGACCTCATGCAAGAGACTTAAATGTAAGACGTTTTAAAGATTTATGTTGGCGCCATTCTTTACTCTCATTGGAGGGTTGGACTATTCTTCCTACGGCTTATTTATCTATTAAAGAAGAACCTAAGCAATGCCAACAACTGATACTTGCTTTTATCGGTAAATTCACCTCAACGAGTACCCCCTCACACTTATCTTCTACAGAAGCAGAAGTAATCCGTTTCTCTCGTCGATTACTCCGCCCCTTTACTCCATTAGAACTTGCCAATCATTTAAATATTAGCGATCGTCATGCAAGACGCGTCTTGCATAAATTGGTTGAGCAACAAATGCTCAGAGTAGCAAGCGGAAATAAACGCGACCGAACATATAAGCTCAGATGATCATCATCTTTACGGACATATGATCCGTTATTTTTAGAAAAATGACTTATTTAAAGAAGCTTACGGATATTCATTCCGTTATTTCTTAAAAATAAGACATAACTAGCTTGAAAACCCTTAAATAACGGAACAGATGTCCGTAAGCATTGTCAAAAACGCTTATTTGTCACAAATAAAGGAACTAATGTCCGCAAGCCCTCCCCACCTACTCCCACTCAATCAAAAAAAGACACCAGATCATATCTGATGCCTTTTCGTAAGATGGAGCATGCCGGGCTCGAACCGGCGACCTCATGGCTGCCAGCCAGGCGCTCTCCCAACTGAGCTAATGCCCCGTATTTATTTTTCGTTAGTTATTATACAATATCTTCTCTATTGTATAAAGCCCCATCTTCAATATGGATAAATCCTTACCACAAAGCATAATCTTAATTGTTCCAAAAACTTATGAAATTTATTGAACTTTTCACCCCGTTCATTCGTATCACATAGTAAAGACAAAAAAGGAGGTCTTTTTATGAACGTACAAGAAATTTTTCAAGCGGTCCCTTGGGTTATCATAGCGCCTATCTTACTAATTGAATCCATCCTACTTATTGTGGCACTCGTCGATCTTGCACGTAATGATTCTCCAAATGGTCCGAAGTGGCTATGGGTACTCATCATACTACTCATGAACATCATTGGTCCTATTCTTTACTTCATTATAGGAAGGAGACAAAATTAAATGGCATTCGTTTCAGTTGATCAATTATCCAAAACATTTGATAAAACAGCTGTCATTAAAGATTTATCTTTTCAGTTAGAAAAGGGAAAATGCGTATCCTTGCTTGGGCAAAATGGTGCTGGTAAAACCACAACATTACGTATGTTGTCAGGATTAATGAAACCAACAAAAGGAACAATATCAATAGATGGTGCTTCTCCGTCTTCAGATATTCGTTCATTCATTGGCTATCTCCCTCAACACCCAGTTTTTCACAACTGGATGACGGGGAAAGAATTTTTAGTCTATGTTGGACGGCTTGCTCATCTATCGAAAACAGAAGCTACTACTCGAGCTGAAACTCTATTAAAACAAGTAGGAATTGAGGACGCCAAAAATCGTCGCATCGGAAAATACTCTGGGGGAATGAAGCAACGACTTGGCATTGCTCAAGCCATGATTCACGAACCCAAACTAATTATGCTCGACGAACCAGTTTCTTCTCTAGATCCTGTTGGGAGACGTGAAGTTCTTACATTACTAGAAGAGTTAAAACAAGAAACCACTGTTTTATTTTCTACTCATATCTTAAGTGATGCTGAAGAAGTAAGTGATGAGCTACTCCTTTTACATGATGGTCATATAGTGGAATCTGGAACTATGAACGATCTTCAAAGCCAACATGAATCAACTCGCATTGACCTTTCTTTCAGTGAAGAAGCAGAATCTTTTGAAGTCCCAATCATCCAAATAGAGTCGATTGAGAACGTTCAACGTGAAGGCAACCAGCTACATATTTACGCTAAAAATACCGAAAAAGCTCGCACCGAACTCCTAAAACTAGCTTCAGAACAAAACTGGCCGATTACAAAATTTGAAGTCAGTCGATCATCGCTCGAGGATTTATTCATGAAGGTGGTGAATCAGTAATGCAGTGGATAACAATTTTTCAAAAAGAAATATTAGAAAATGCTCGTAACTTTAAATGGATATGGGTGCCACTTGTCTTTATTTTACTTGCTATTATGGATCCACTAACCACTTACTACATGCCAGTTCTACTTGAAAACTTTGGAGACCTACCAGAAGGGGCTCAAATAAACCTCCCTACTCCTCCACCACCTGAAGTATTTTGGATGAGTTTTAGCCAGTTGAATGTATTAGGTATCTTAGTTGTTTTACTTATGTCGATGGGGTTAATTTCTGCTGAACGTAAAAGTGGTGTATCAGAAATGGTACTAGTGAAACCTGTTTCTTACACTTCTTATGTAACAGCTAAATTTGCTAGCACATTATTACTGACACTTATTAGTGCTTTTATTGGATTATTGGCAAGCTGGTATTATGTAAATCTATTATTTGGAGAGATCCCTTTTTCTCTTTACATCGGATCGGTATCTTTTTATAGTATATGGCTGATGTTTATTGTATCCATTTCGATCATCCTTAACACAGCATTTCGCACTCCAGGTTTAGTCGGCTTCTTATCTGTTGCCGCTTTACTTCTAGCAAGTGCTATTAACTCGGTATTCAAAACTCGAATCGAATGGCTACCTCCACAAATCAATGCGTACATTAAAGGCTACCTTTCAACTGGGTCGGTCACAAATGATTTATGGATAACAGCCATTGTAACGATTGGCCTGACGGCTATTCTTCTTATAATTAGTGTATTCATTTTACGAAAAAAGGAACTCGCAGCCTAAATCTAGAATAAATGAAAGAAATCAGTGTCTCTTCTCAGAGGCACTTTTTTTATAGGAAGAAACCATCAAAAAGAGGAACTTGTTTTTGATGTATTTAATCTGATGGTCTTACACAATCTAAATTAACATGAGGAAGCTATACAACTACTCCTAAAAAAAGTCGTTCAAACTAGAGCAGATGAGGGTATATTATCATACCAAAAGGCTTTAGAATTTTATGCTGACCACCTTAATGAAGTGTGGGAGGTGTAGTGAAAAGGAGCTTGTGAGACATGTACCTATTGATTACTTCAATAGTTATTGTGATAGCTGTCATACTATTTATGATTTTTGGTCGATTCCGTAGGTAAACCATAATTTTTTGATTTTCTAACATCCCTATTGTATGGTTTAAATAATTAAACATATAAAAAGGAAACTTTTTTGGATGAGGTGATGTAAATGAAACCAACTGCTCTAATTACGGGTGCTTCCAGTGGATTAGGCTACGAATTTGCTAAACTTTTTGCGGCAAATGGCTATAACTTAGTCCTAACTGCACGAAATGAAGAGAAGCTCCAACAAATCAAAGAGGAACTCTCACATGTGGATGTCATGGTAGCACCTAAAGATTTATCACAACCCCATTCTGGTGAGGAGCTCTATCAGCAGCTGCTTGATCAGGACGTTTCCATTAATGTACTCGTTAACAATGCTGGCTTTGGGTTAAATGGTGAGTTCGAAAAGCTATCCTTAAAACAACAACAAGAAATGATTCAAGTAAACATGACATCTCTTACGGACTTAACGTATTGTTTCCTACCTGAAATTAAGAAGCAAGCAAATGCAGGTCATTTCTCAGGTATCTTAAATGTTGCAAGTACCGCTGCTTTTCAACCAGGTCCATATATGTCTGTGTACTATGCTTCAAAGGCGTATGTATTATCCTTCTCAGAAGGGATTGCCGGTGAGTTAAAAGGGACAAATGTTCAAATTACAACACTATGTCCAGGAGCTACAGAAACAAATTTCTTCAAAGCAGCAAAAGCTGAGAATGCAAAACTAGCAGAAAGTACGATGAGTGCTGGGACTGTAGCCAAAGAAGGTTTTGAAGGCTTCATAAAACGACAACGAGTAGTGATTCCAGGTCGTATGAATGCAGTAGGTGCTGTCGCTGCCAAGTTCTTACCTCGCTCTCTAGCTTCCAATTTAGCGAAAAGATTTAATGGTGCTCAATCATAAAGATTGGCACCATTTTTTCATTTGTGCCTATACAGAATTCAGGCATCAATAACATATACTTTCCAACCAAGGCTTTCTTCGATGTCTTTGGCATGTTTCTCTGCTTCCTCCTGTGTAATAAAAGTTCCCGTCACAATTCGAAAAGGGGGATTAAAATGGGTATGATCAGCACGTTCATAAAGCGTCCAACTGTATCGTTCCATGAGAGCTTTTTTACCGTTAACAAGCTCTTCAGCAGATTGAAAGATACCCGTCATTAATCGAAATCGCTTCACATCAGCTTCCTGTCGTTTTTCTTCAAGAACGGCACGATAATCAAAACAAGGGCAGGACTTCCATTCATATCCGAGAAATTCATTATGCCCTCTTGTACGTTCGTAATTCACCATCTCCATTTTCAACACTGTGTGAAGACGTCGTAATGATCTTTTTTGAGCTCTTGTTGGTTCATAATAACGGAAATCCCCTACTAAGCAGATTCCAATAGCTTGTTTGTTAGCCTTACCCACATGAAAGCTCATCACACCCAAGTCATGATTCCATTCAATCGTTCCATCTTTTAAAATAACAAAATGATACGCAATGCCTGGCCAATGTTGGTGTCTTACATGATAACGGGCAAATGATGCTGAATCTCCTTCATCCGTTAACGAGTGATGGATTGCAATATCCGTTTTACATGTCACATCATAGACTTTATATTTTCCGTCACTCTCCGTCTTCCCTCTCAGATCCGTTACGTTCGGTATCTCCTTGATTTTCATTATCCTGATTCTCCTTCTTTTCCTGATTTGAAAGATCAACAGGTGGCACTCCAGCAGGGGCACGAATAATTCCTAATAGAATAAGAATCATTAGGATCACATTCACATACCCTTCAAAACGATCCAACATCGTAATGATGCCTAAGTCCTGTAACACCATTCCGATTAGAGCTGCGATAGCTATCCATAAGCGGTAGCTCCTCCAACGGCTCATGATTAACCTCCTCCAAGACTTATTCATAGGAAATCAGTACTCCTATTGGTATAGAATATGATTCTGGACCCTCTTTTGACTGTATAATTTCACCAAAAAGGTTGACCTCACCAACATAATCGCAAGCAATAATGGTGGTGGTGTTTCATAACTTAGAAAGTGGGATAATTTAATTGAAGATGATATAAACTGACACCACTCATAAAATCGCTTACAATAAATAAAAAGGAGGTTGAGTGACAATGAAATTATTACGGCTAAGTGATGAGATTCAAGAGGCCATCATAGAAAAAAAGCCGATTGTAGCACTCGAGTCAACCATTATTTCACATGGCATGCCTTATCCAGAAAACGTTGAAATGGCTCTATCTGTCGAAGAGATCATTCGAAAAGAAGGAGCGGTACCAGCTACAATAGCTGTTCTGGATGGTTATATAAAAGTAGGTTTATCACAAGAGGAAATTGAAAGAATCTCTAAAGAAGACCATGTAGTGAAAACAAGCATAAGAGACCTACCAGGCGTGTTAGCTAAACATCAGACAGGTGCTACCACTGTCGCTACAACCTCATATGCCGCGAAACAAGCTGGTATCCGTTTTTTTGCTACAGGAGGGCTTGGAGGTGTACACCGTGGAGTGGCTGAACATCTCGACATCTCGAATGACTTAGTCACCTTAGCTCAGAGCAATATGTGCGTTTTCTCAGCAGGTGTGAAATCCATTCTCGATGTTCCGAAAACATTAGAAATGCTTGAAACGTTAGGTGTACCCGTTTATGGTTATGAAACAACAGAATACCCAGGATTCTATACAAGGGAAAGCGGCATTGGTGTTGAGTCAATCACGCAAGATGAAATTGCCGAATTAATGAAAACAAAAGATCATTTAGTTCTCAATCAGTCTGTTCATATTGCCGTTCCAGCTCCAGAGCAGTACGCTTTATCTCAATCTCATATTCAAAAAATAATCAATGAATCAATTACCGAAGCTGATGAACAAGGGATTACAGGGAAACAAATCACTCCATTTTTATTATCATCTATAAAGGAAAAGACAAGCGGAGACAGTTTAAAAGCAAACATTGAACTTGTTAAAAATAATGCTAGGATCGCAGCACAAACAGCTGTGAAGTACCACTCTAAATGATTACGGTTATTGGAGATGTAGTCGTCGATTTATTTGTTCAGAAATCTGGTAATCATTATGCTACTGACACAGAATCTACTATTACTACAAAAGCTGGCGGTCAGGGGAATCATGTAGCTGCATGGATTTCCTCAACTGGAGAACAAAGCACTCTGATTGGTCGTATAGGAAATGATGTACATGGAGAATTTCTTATAAGAGAAGCCAAACAATTAGGAATTAGATTAGCATTAGAAGTTGATCAAAGTGTAGAAACAGGAAAGATTGTCATATTGGTTGATGAGAATAATGGTGAGCGTTCAATGTTTAATGACCGTGGGGCCAACAAATATCTGACTGTAGAACAAATTGAGCAAGTCGACTCCATAATACAGAAAAGCACACTTATATATATTTCCGGTTACAGCTTATTTGATCCTCTAACAAGAAAAGCTGTGGAGAAAGCAAAAGAATTAGCAGAAAAACATCACACGCCTATCGCAATAGATCCAAGCTCGACCTATTTCCTAGACCAACATCATGATTATGTAAATGAGTTCATTCGTGGAACAGACTTTTTATTCCCCAATTATGAAGAAGGAATTATACTTACTGGAAAACAAAGGCCCGAAGATATTATGAGAAAGCTTAAGATCATTGTTAAAAATCCTGTTCTTACATTAGGTCAAGATGGCTGTATGGTGTTTCATGAAGATCGTCTTCTTCATATAAGAGGACATGACGTTAAAGTGGTGGATACAACAGGCGCTGGCGATTCATTTATAGGCTCGTTTCTTTCACAATACTCCAAGTCATCTAACCTAAAAGAAGCCGCTCAATATGCAAATGAGCAAGCTGCAAAAACCGTTCAATATATCGGGGGACGCCCGGACCAATAATAAAGAGCACTGTTGCTAGCCCACCACAACTAGAAACAGTGCTCTTTTAATTCATAAATAACTACAAATGAGATCTTAGCCATACGTCATTCTAAGTGTTCAAGATTTTGGTGGTCAAGTTTTTTCGAAAACCCTTGAACTAGTCCATATCCCATTTGTCTTATGTCTCCACTTAAGAAATGATAGCGGTATTGAACTTCGGGCTCGCTCACAAAAACAACGATGGCTTCGGTTACATTCTTTCTTGTTTTAGTGGTGATTTGTTGAATCTCTTCATTATTGTATCCTCGTTCTTCAATTAAATAACTCTTAACACGATTTTCAAGGACCCATTCTTGGATTTCAGTAAACACAAATGTCAGTACAGGTAAAATCATTAGACCATACACGATCAAATGCCGAGCTTTATACTTCACTTAATTTATCCTCCTATATTCATAGCTCCTTTACCAACTAAGTTTAGTTATTTAGAAGAACTCCATCACCCTCAACAAATTATTGGTGTTACTTAGCTTTATGTAACCCATGTCTCATGTATTTATTTTAAGGATTCAACTTTGCACATCCTCTACAAAATTCGTAAATAAATTCTGTATCTACTTCTTTGCGACTTCCATTTGCTGAACAAAAGAAAAATGCTCCATTTTGATTAATAATATGATCTCCTGAGCCTACAAAAAATCCATTTCGTAACTCAAAAAGACAATCCGGACACACAATCTTTTCTTTATTTCTAAATTCTCGTAAAACACTTTCTGTTTGATAGTCATTTTCTACTTTTGCTTTCGATATCAGTTTTAATATAGCTACATCTGATTGTAAGTTTGTTGCATTAATCATTTTTCCATTACCTCCTAGATCTATTATCACAATACCCAAATTTAGAGTTTTTCTAACATCTTCAGCATATTCCCTAGGAAATATCGTCGAATTTTATCAATAAGTTTCTCTATTAAATTCTGAATATTCCTTCAAATTATCTATGAAATTTGGTACTCTAGTAATAGATAGACTTTAGGAAAAAAGACTTCTTTTTTCTGTCGAATACGATTTCTATGAGAGCAAAAATAAACACAAAGGGTGGATGAGATGAGGATCACGAAACTTCTTTTGCTTTCTCTTTCCATATTGGTTTTTGCAGGGTGTAGTAATACAGCAGGAGCGAATACAAAAGAGAAAGAAGTTAAGCAATTGGAGCAAGAAAAAGAAGACCTGCAAAATCAATTAGATGAATTGAAAGTCAAGAATGAGGAATTGAATGAAAAGTTCAATTCATTTACGAAAGAATATGAAAAGCAACGAAATGCAGCTTATAATAATGAGCTATATCAATTCAATACAACTAGCCAGGTGATTTTTCAAGCCATGATCCAAGGTGATGCAGCAGCTTTAAAGGCAAACACAGGCGATAATATTGAAGTTGCATCTAATAAACTAACCATTACAAACCCTGAGGGTGAAAAACTCGATTTCTCTTTAAATACTTTCCAAAACGGATCATTTACGAAAGATAGTGTGATCGTTCTAAAGCAATTCTCTCATTCAGAGAACTACGATCACTTTAATATGACATACGCTGTACGTAGTACGAAGGAAAACCCAGAAGGAGATTATTACCTGTACCTAACTTACAGTAAGAATCAACAAGGGGAATGGACGTTAAGCAACATTTCTATGAATCCATAACACTAAAAGCCTAGGGGGTTACCCTAGGCTTTCTTAATGGAGTTTATTCTACAATCGCCCCCTTATATGGAAGACTTGGAATCGAGATAAATTGAGAGGAGTCCGTTGCTATCGCGAGAGTAAGGGGTTCATTGAAACGGCGATACTCCTGTGGAAGACCGTCCGAGCCTCCTCGTCACTACGTTCCTGCGGGGTCTCGGCCGCCCTTTCTACCACTGGAGTTCGCCGTTTCCTTCACCCCTTGCAATTATGGAGGATAACGGACCCATAGCTGTAAAAGTGGACCTCATATATTAAAGGTTAGGTGATCCAAAGCCTCTAAATAGCATTCTATAAGGGCTCTATTTATTCATTTACTCAGTAAAATTCAACTTCAGATACTGAATTAGGCAAGCTCATTCGGCTGCGGTTCCGTTAATCTCAATAACGCCAAGGTGGGCTGGGAAATGGGTTGACTCCAGCGGTCAAACGGACTAGCGAGACCCCGCAAGGAGCGTTTAGCGGATGAGGAGGCTCGATAGTTCGTACGCAGGAAAGCAACCCATTTCCCAGCCCACCCGCTCTCTATTTGGCAACGGAACCACTCCACACCTTATTCAAGATAACTGCCAGTTTGTTGAATAACAGCAAAAAAGAAGCACTCCATAATCAGAGAGAGTGCTTCTCTACTAACTAAGTGAGGATTTATCCAACTCTAGTTTCTGGTCCAATACGGTAGAAATCCATAAAGTTGATTAGCATTTGTTTTCCGTGCTCAGTTAAAATCGATTCTGGGTGGAACTGAATCCCCTCGATAGCGAAGTCTCTATGACGTACTCCCATCACCTCACCTGCACTATCCCTAGCTGTAACTTCTAGACTTTTTGGTACCTCTTCTCCTTTTGCAATTAAGGAGTGATATCGCCCGGCCTGAAGTGGATTTGGCAATTGATGATAGATACTCTTTCCATCATGAATCATTCGTGACGCCTTTCCATGATAGAGCTGTTCCACTCGTCCAATAGAGCCACCCAAAGCTTGCACGATTACTTGGTGTCCTAGGCAAACGCCTAAGATTGGAATCTTTCCAGCAAAATGTTTCACAACCTCTAAGCTAACCCCGGCTTCATTTGGCGTACATGGACCTGGAGAGATTACAATTGCTTCTGGCTGAAGACTCTCCATTTCCTTGATTGATATTTGGTCGTTTTTTCTCACGACTACTTCTAAACCAAGTTCTCCTATATATTGTACGAGATTATACGTAAACGAATCATAGTTATCGATCATGATAATCATAGTTATCTCTCCTCTGCTCAACTCTTCTGTCTCCACTAAACTATTGAACTAATTCTACGATTTCTTGTTTAACTTTCTCTAATGCACCTGGACGAGTATTCTCGCTTACTAGTTCATGATGATACCCATTAATCACTTTAATGATTTTACTACCAATGATGACACCATCACTATATTGCTTCATTAGATTAACTTGTTCATTCGTTGAAATCCCAAAACCCACAGCTACCGGGACTGAACTATATGATTGAACTTTTTCAAGGAATGAGGATATATCTGGACTCAGCTCTTTTCTTTCTCCTGTCACACCTAGAGAAGAGACGCAATATAAAAAACCGGTAGCTTGTTCAGCAATTTTTCGAATGCGCTCTTCAGAATTTGGAGCTACTAGAGAAATGAGCTCAATACCAAATTCATGAGCATATTCTTTTAATTCCACACTCTCTTCTAACGGGATATCTGGCACAAGTAATGCATCAATATCATGCTCTCCTAGGTCTTGAAACAGTTTCTTCAACCCATATTGGAGAACTGGATTATAGTACGTAAATAATACAACAGGGATCTCAAGACCTTTTGAGCGCATTTCTGGTACAAGCTCTATCGATTTTTTTAAATTCATACCGTGTTTAAGTGCTCTCCCTGCTGCCTCTTGAATCGTAGGTCCATCCGCGAGAGGGTCTGAGTAAGGGACACCAAGTTCAAGAATGTCTGCTCCACTTCCTTGAAGGGTTAGAGCAAGCTCCACAGTGGCCTCAGGACTTGGATCTCCACCCATGATAAATGGAATGAAAAGATCCTTTTCTTTTTGTAATCGTTTTTGAAAAGTTGTTTGCACAGCGCTCTTGCTCATTATTCTCCCTCCTGCAGTACATTCATAATCGTACTCATATCTTTGTCTCCGCGTCCAGATACATTGATGACAATACTTTGGTTTGAGCCCATATCCTTTACTTCTTTAAAAGCTTGCGCTAAAGCATGAGCGCTCTCAATAGCTGGGATAATGCCCTCTTTTCTAGAGAGTAATTGCAATGCATCTAGCGCTTCTTCATCCGTAACAGATTCATAGCGAACACGTTTTGAAGCGTGTAAATAAGCGTGTTCCGGTCCGATGCCAGGGTAGTCTAAACCAGCTGATATAGAATATGGTTCTGTTATTTGACCATGTTCATCTTGCATAAGATAGGTTTTTGAACCATGTATAATGCCATCCGACCCCTTCGTTATTGTGGCAGCATGTTCCGGTGTGTCGACACCCTTACCGGCCGCTTCCACTCCAACAAGTTCTACATCATCTTCTAGAAATGGATAAAACATTCCGATTGCGTTTGAGCCTCCACCCACACATGCGTAGATACGTTCTGGTAGCGATCCTTGTTCAGCTAGAATTTGATCTTTTGTTTCATCTCCGATTACACGTTGAAAATCGCGTACCATTTTGGGATAAGGGTGAGGACCCACAACGGATCCAATCAAATAATAATGATCTTCACAATTCGCAACCCAAAATCGAATAGCTTCATTTGTAGCGTCTTTCAAGGTTTTGTTACCTGAGGAGACAGGAATCACTTCAGCTCCAAGCAATTTCATGCGAAAGACATTTAATTGCTGTCGTTCAATATCTTTTTCGCCCATAAATACTTTACATTCTAGCCCTAACTTAGCTGCTACTGTAGCAGAGGCAACACCATGTTGACCCGCACCTGTTTCAGCAATGATTTTTTCTTTCCCCATTCTTTTCGCTAAGAGTGCCTGACCTAAAGCATTATTTAGTTTGTGGGCACCTGTATGATTCAGGTCTTCACGTTTCAAATATACTTTTGCGCCACCTAAATACTCTGTAAGTTGGTCTGCGTATGTGAAAGAAGTTGGCCTCCCACTGTAATCTTTTAGTGCCTGATGATAATCCTCAATAAAAGATGGGTCTTCCATAGCAGCTTTTAAAGCCTCATCGATTTCCTTTAAGGGTGCCATTAAGGTTTCAGGAACAAATTGTCCTCCGTATTCACCAAACCTTCCTCTAGAATCAGGATATGTGACTGACATGCTTGGACCTCCTCATAATCTTCTCTATTTTGTTCGCATCTTTCTTTCCTTCCGATTCAATTCCACTAGAAACGTCGATTCCATGCGGTTTTAAAGATGCTAATTCAAAAACATTTTCCGGATTAACTCCACCTGCGATAAAGCATGGAACACTTTGCATTTCAGCTTCCTCAATATATTGAGGGACAGCTTTCCAATCAAATTGTTTTCCCGTTCCTCCCCAGGCTTCTTTGGATTTTGCATCAACAACATAGCCATCAATGACACCTTTATATAAATTCATCAGTTCAACTGATGCGTCTGTATGGTGGATTGCTTTCCAAATGGTGCATGGGAATCTTTCTTTGATATTTAATACATGCGCGATATCCTCATTACCATGTAGTTGAATAACGTCCAAATCGATATTCTTCATAACCCCATCTAATTCACCTATCGTTGGATTCACGAACACGCCCACAAGTTTCTGATTTTTTTTAAATTGTATTTGTTTAAGCCATTCTGCAAGTTCTTCTGGATCTACCTGCCTTTTACTATCAGCAAAAACAACACCAATATATTCCGCTCCAGATTCAATTGATGTTTTCAAATCAATAAGGGATCGGTTGCCACAAAGTTTCATATTAATCGACATGTGTTGGATCACACCCTATTAATTCACGGATATAAGAAACAGGTTCTTCTTTTCTCATAAGTGCTTCTCCAATAAGGACCGCTTCTGCTCCACTTTCTTTCACCTGCTTCAAGTCCTCTCGAGTGAACAATCCACTTTCACTAACGAGTAGGCATTCTTCTGGTACGATTGAAGCAAGCTTAGCTGTTGTATCGATCGTAGTATCAAAAGTAGTTAAATCTCGATTATTTACACCTAGGATTTTAGGCGTAAATACTTTCAGAACCTTACGTAACGTGTCTTCAGAATGAACCTCTACTAAGACATCCAATCCAAATGACTCTGCATATTGGTACAAGTCAAATAGCTTATTAGGCTCTAGTGCCTCTCCTATCAATAGAATGGCATCTGCCCCAATTCGCGCACTCTCTTCCACCTGTACACGCTCAATAATAAAATCTTTACGTAGAACAGGAAGTTGAACTTCTTTTTTGATGCTAGTTATAAAATCACGTTTCCCTTGAAAGAACTGTTCATCAGTTAAAACCGAGATTGCAGCTGCACCTGCTTGCTCATACATCTTCGCAATATCAACCGGATGAAAATCTTCACGAATAATCCCTTTCGATGGAGATGCTTTCTTCACCTCAGCAATGAGTCCAAGTAGTGTATTATGATTAGAAAGAGCCTCATAAAAGGAATGTTTTTCTACAGTTTGTTTAGCTGGCAACGTTAAAACTTCTATTTCTTTTTGTTTTTGATCTAATATTTTTTCAAGCATTCGAAACCCCTTCCTTACCTGAACAAATGGATTGGTAATAATTCAATACAATTCCGTTATCAATAGCCTGCTTCACAATGGAAACACCATCTTTAATAGAGTCTGTTTTCCCTGAGACATAAAGGCCCGCTGCTGCATTTAACACGACAATGTCCCTAGCACTCTCATTAGAACGCCCTTCAAAAATTTCCTGGATCAGCCGAGCACTATCCATGGCATTCTGCACTTGTATATCTTTCAAGTTCCCTCTCTTCAACCCAACCTCTTCTGGTTTGAGTTCTATACGGGAAATCTCTCCTTTATTCAGTTCTACAATGTCTGTTGGTTCTGCAATTGAAAATTCATCAAGTCCTTCTTTCCCGGTAACTAATAAAACATGTTGTGATCCTAAAGAACGTAATGTTTCAGCCAATTTCTCACCTAAAGAGTTATCATATAAGCCAATCACCTGATGTCTAGAATTAGCTGGATTTGATAATGGTCCAAGAAGGTTAAAGAATGTTCGGAATCCTAATGCTTTTCTTGCTGGAACTGCATGCTTCATAGCTTGATGATATTGAGGGGCATATAAAAAGGTCATACCTTGATGAGCCAACCTCTCTTCAGCTTGCTCAGAAGTTGATTCTACCGGAATCCCTAAAAGCTCTAAAACATCTGCACTCCCGCTAGAAGAAGAAACTTTACGATTACCATGTTTCGCAACTTTCACTCCCATTGCAGCTAACACGATCGCAACAGCCGTAGAGATGTTAAAGGTAGAGTGACCATCACCACCTGTCCCACAAGTATCAACCACTACTTCCTCTTGATGTTGAATAGTTTTCATATGTTCACGCATTCCATTTGTAAAACCTAGCAATTCAGAGACCGTTTCACCTCGGAATCTCATAATGGATAAAAGACTTGTCAATTGCTCCGTACTGACTTGCCCTTTCATGATGTGATCCATAACCTTATATGCTTCTTGGTCTGATAAATGGTCGCCATCAATTAAACGATTTAAGAATGGTTTAAGCATTGTAGTTGTCCTCCTTCTGTTCTTTTCCAAAAATGCGGTCGGCAATATGAAGTGTTTTGAATAAAGCATTCGCCTTATTCACTGTTTCTTGCCACTCCATTTCTGGATCGGAATCTGCAACAACACCTGCTCCAGCTTGAACATAAGCAAACTGATCTTTAAGGAGTACGGACCTTATGGCAATACATGAATCCATATTTCCATCAAAGCCATAATACACAACGCCACCACCATAAATACCTCTTGCATTCGGCTCTAGTTCTTGTATAATTTCCATCGCTCTTCTTTTCGGTGCACCCGAGAGTGTGCCAGCTGGAAAAGCAGCTTGGAAGGCTTCTATTGGATGAACATCTTCTCTTAATTCACCTGTCACCTTACTGATCATGTGCATGACATGAGAAAACCTCGTTACTTCTGTTAAAAGAGGTACCTGTACAGTTCCATAAGTAGCAACCTTCCCTATGTCATTTCTAGCTAGATCCACAAGCATAAAATGTTCAGCTTTTTCTTTCTCATCGTTCATCAGTTCATCAGCTAGCGCTTCATCCTCTTCTTGATTCTTTCCACGTTTTCGAGTTCCAGCAATAGGATGGATTTCAAGTTTGTTGTCAGCTACCTGGATAAGACGCTCTGGTGAACTACCGACTACTTCATATTCATTAAAATTTAGATAAAACATATAAGGGGAAGGGTTCACGTGTCGTAACACACGATATAATTCAAAACCATTACAAGACATTTCTTTTGCAAATCTTTGGGATAATACGGTTTGAAAGACATCTCCAGAAAGAACATATTCTTTAATCGTTTCTACATCGCGCTTGAAGGCATCCTTATCGTAATTGGAAGTAACACCTTGAGCTCCCTGCTCTTCTTCTTGATTATCAATAAAGAACAGGTCCATTTGTTTCCTTGCGGATAAACGTTTAACAAGTTCATAAATCTGTGTCTGGGCTTCCTTGAAGGCATTTGTTTTCACTTGTTCACTTTCTTTTTCTTCTGTACGAACATAGCGAATGACATGAACTTGATTTGTCTTGTGGTCGAAAGCTATTAACGTACGACAAAATAGAAAATGATAATCAGGAAGCTCTAGATCGTCATTTCGGTGCCTATTCATGTTTTCAAAAGAAGAAACAGCATCATAAGAAACAAACCCTACGCCTCCACCTTGAAATGGTAATGGCACCTCAGGCAATTTAACCTTTAAACGGTTAAATGTTTCTTCAAAAGCACACTTCAGGCTTGGATACGATGTATGGGTTTGTTTATCATGATCCGTCACAAAAACGGATTCTTGGTATTCTTGAAACGTTAAAAAAGGCTGGAGTCCTATAAAGGAATATCGGGACCATTCGGAGGCATGGTCACCACTTTCTAAGAGATAAACCGCTTCGTCTTTAAGGCGGTCATAAATCTGTATTGGGGTTAACGTATCTGTATAAAAAGAGTACGTTACAGGAACCGTTCGATAGACAGACGACTCCTCTATTAATTGAAGAATTTTATTCATTGTTCTCACCTCTCCATATGATTATGGAGAATGAGAGGGTTGAGGAAATTTCATTGCGGAAATAAACCCCACAAAAAATGGAGTTGTTACCTTACCTATTCATTACTTATCTAATCTCTTCTCTAACCTCAACTCAACTATCTCATTCTCATCTCATCTATACTCAACTAAGCTACTAATCTTTGCTAAAACTTGTATGTTAGTGTATTACACTTACACTTGTAATGTCAACTTAAAATGGTGAAACCAAAAAACGAAAAAAGCATTCTCCTATATAATAAGAGAATGCTCGTGAATTATGGCAATAAATTGTGAAAAACTTCTATGGCCTCTACTTGCGTCATACCTGCTTTAATTTCATTTTCATAAAGCATTTGGATTAACGTTTTATCTAATTCCGTGTACTCCGTAACAGTAGTATAATCCTGAAAAAACATACTCTTAGGATAGCTGTAGGAATCGCGTGGAAGACCAAGGGATTGGGTTAGTTCTTCACGAATTAGATGTGATCTGCCTTTTGGAGTAGGTTTATCAGTTGAGATGAGGATTTCCGCTTCATCTATAACAAACTCTCCAGGCTCCCACCAATAATAAAACAATCCCCAGTTCCCAGACTTTGGATTATCTACATATTCACCAAAATCCTTCAGAGGAACAAAATAAACTTTTATATTTGGATCCGCTTCTACAAGCTTCAATTCAATATGATCCTGTAGTCCGTTCACATCTGATATGGTATTTTTCAGAGCATTCATATCTTCATCAGAAGGATTCCCAAATACCTTTATACGTGGATTACTATTCCATTTTCTTACTGGGTAATCAGTGTCTCCCCATTCAGAACCGAATGCAATTTCTTGAAAGTACTCCATAGCTTGCTCACTATACTTTGGCTTGTCCTTTGTTTTAAACGTTTTCAGCTCCCCCTCCATCATCGGCATCCCTTTGGTAGAGATGATCGGTTGCTTTATATGTAACGTAAAGGTCGTTGTTGGATTGTAGGGAACTGTAGGTTGTATCGTTACAACCTTTTGATCTTGAGATAGATTTAATTTAACAGATGAAACCCGCTTACCTGTTTCCTCGTTCTTTACATAGATAGAATTTGAGTTAATATAATCTGGGGATATAGGTGTGTTGAAAGTGATCTTCCAGCTTTTATAGGTTGATACGGTTTCAACTTCATCTGCATATGTAAGTGATTGATAGATAACGATAACAGTCATGCTTATTAGAATCACAATCAATGAACGAATCCACTTCAACAGTCTCCCTCCCCTCTATTAAATCAACTACCTCTATCATATCATGTTATATCAATCCATGATGGGAAAAAATCTCCTTTTAACCTAATCCAAAAGTATTAAATTTGCTAGAAAGCATGATAAAACTTTGAAAATCATTTACATGGCTACATATATGTTGACATGGCAATGATGAGACTGCTAAAGTAGCGAAAGTGACGTTGCATACGTCACCTACACACACTACACTTCACTTCGTCCCTCGTGTTCACGTATAGAGCAAATGCTCGTTACATGAACACGAGGGATTTTATTTTCTCGCCCTATACAAACGTACTACGCCCCCCCATATCCAATAGACAAATATTCTACAAAAACACACATATATTATGCATCTTTATAAAAAAGTGCTATTATTTAAAATTGAACCACTGATTCTATAAAGGAGAAATGTTTAATGCCTAACCTTGATCAAACCCGCCGAGTATTAATGACTTTTTATTATTCGACTCTTGTGCCTGTAGGATTTGTGGAGAATAGCAGGCAAACAAGGATTGCCTTAGGTGAACTAAATACTCCTCTACCTATCTTTGATGATGAGATGAACAACTTGTTTCAGCAACACATTCAAACAGATCAACAGGTCCAGCTTATCTCTGATTCATTTTTACGACATTTCATTCTTATTAAAATGAATAATCACCATACAATGAAAGATGGATACTTTTGGATTGGCCCATTCGTTTACGGCGAAGTTCAATCCAGTGACATTGAACAAGCTTTTCGTCGAAGAAAAGAAAATGTACATATATCAAAGAAAATATTATCCTATTACAAACAAATCCCATGCGTAGAAGCTCAACAAACCATTTATTTTAGTCATATTCTTCACGCATTATTAGAGAGTAATTGGAACACCCCCATTTTTGATCAAACGTTTGATCAATCATTTGGTCAATCACAGCAGCAGTTAGTGTTCCCAACCCAAACGAATGAAACCCAGGAGCAACTCTATAAATACACGTATAGACTTGAAAGAAGTTTTTTAGAAAAACTAAAAGAAGGAGATTCGGAAGCTGCGGAGCTCGTAAAAGATATCCGAGATGTTCCAGAACCAACCTTCGGCCACCAAGACACGATACGATCCTATAAGAATCGATTGATCTCTAGCATTACACTTATTGCACGTGCTGCTATTGATTCAGGTGTGAATGAAGAAGAATCACTATCTACTTCTTATTACTACATTCATGAAACAGAACAAAAATCACATTTAGAAGATCTATTTCAACTTGAATTAAGCATTGTTCATGATTATCTATCTAAAATACAAAATCATAACAAAGAGCATACCTATTTAATGAAAGCTTGCCTCCAAAAAGTTATTGACAATATCCATGAACCTGTCTCTATAGAGTCTCTAGCATCTGAGTTGAGTGTACGTCCACATCAATTATCAAGCATGTTTAAAAAAGAAGTCGGGATCCCGTTACAACAATATATTCACCAACAAAAAATGAAAGAAATTAAGAAAACGCTATTAAACTCAGAAGATTCTATTTTAGATGTAGCAAACCATTATGGGTACCAAAGTGCCTCCCATTTCTCCAGGCTTTTCAAGAAATATGAGGGTACGACACCAAGTAATTATAGAAAACAAAGCATAGATAAATGATGGGTTGATATTCAACCCATCATTTATTACGATTATTATAGATTAACAACTTCGACACAAAGGGGGTATGATTATGCTTACGTATGATGTGGCCATGAATGAAATACAAAGATTTATTGCATTCATGAGCACAATTTTTGGGATTTTGCTTAACAACAGGACACGTGTGTCTTTTTTAAGCAAAATTTCATAGCATCTTATGCGTAAGTTTAATCTGCCTGATTCAATTCAAGCAAAGGCCATTTTAATTAAGCCTTAGCTAAATAAATGAATGATTAAAACCACAGGTGTACTTACCTGTGGTTTTTTATTTGTGTTGGAGGACTTTTTTATGTCATTAACAAAACGTAATATCAATATGATCTATTTTTATGTATTCATTGCCCAACTAGCATTCGATCGAGCATTATGGGTCATTTATTTAAGTGACTCTGGGTTATCAATGGGGCAAATCGGAATTATAGAGGCTATCATGCACCTTAGTGTTGTGCTCTTTGAAATTCCCACAGGCATGATTTCAGATTTGTACGGAAGAAAAGTTAGTATTTTATTGGGCAATGTGACGATGCTCGGATATGCAGGGTTTATGCTTTACAGTGATTCACTCTCCCTTTTTGGTCTAGCATTTATGTCACTCGGCCTTGGTATGACTTTCCGTTCTGGTGCCGAAGAAGCATTAGCCTATGATACACTCAAACAAGAAAACCGAGAAAAGGACTACACTCGAATATTCGGGAATATGACTGCTCTTTCCCTCCTCTCTCTAAGTATAGCGAAATTACTCGGGGGATGGATGGCAGATATAAGTTGGGAATGGGTTTACGGCAGCATGATTGCTGTTCACGTGATCACATTTATTCCAATTGCATTATTAAAAGAACCTGAACGTGAACAACCGAAGCAAAAGCATATGAATTTTGTGGAACAATGGAGAGATCAGTTTAAACAAGGTATATTCATATGGAAGAAGAACCCCACCATTCATATGCCGATTATTTTGTTTTTAGCAGCCACAACGACGATTGTTATTTTAACGTTTTATGGGCAGGAGTATTTTACAAGACTAGGATTCTCTTCTTTCATGATAGGAGCTATCTTTACAATAGATGGGTTACTTGGTGTAGCGATGGCTAAATTAGCCCACCGTTTAGAGCAAAAATGGGAATTCTTTAACGTTGTGAATTATGGATATGGACTCTACATTCTCTTTTTCATTTTATTTATTATATCTCCTGAATGGGGAATAGTTATAGCGTTTCTAATCTTGTCCCAGTTAATCACGTTATTTGAACCGATCTTTTCTAATTTCATTCAAAACCTTTTAAATAGTGATGTTCGCTCTACATTCTTCTCGATGATTAGTCTCGTAGAAAGCTTTGTTATTATGATAGGTTTCCCTCTATTTGGATATATGATTGAAACGATTGGCTTTCAAAATGGATTTTTCGTATTACTCATTGTATTGCTTATCATATATTCCCTTTCATTCTTGAACAGATTTAAGAATAAAAAATCATAGAACTATAAAAAACTTGCCATCTGGCAAGTTTTTTTATGGTGCTGCCATTTTAAAAGCAGCTCTAAATAAATATTAATGAAACCAATTAAACTCTCGAAAAGGATAGTTTTCTTTTGGAGGAGAATTAGAAATATTGTTAGAATTCATTAGCTTCGGTAAACCTTCCTTAAATATCGGAGGCTCAGGTTTGCCTGCTTGAACACTGAATGGGGTTCCGAGAGATACATAGGTGAATAAGGTTTCGATATCCTCATTATTCATACGTACACACCCCATGCTGACACTTTTACCAATAGATGAAGGATCATTGGTACCATGAATGGCATAATCGCGGTGCAAAGCAAGTCCTCTTGTTCCTAAAGGGCCATCCCCTCCATTAGGCTCAACCACCCTCATCTTCACTTCACTCTTCGTAAATGGTAGAGGCAGTTCTCCCTTTGCTATATTATATAAGGCAAGATTCTCACCAGAACTTGTCGTAAGAGCTAGCTGATGAGTCTCAGGATAGAGGTGAAGCTCCAAAAGAGGTATACTCTCATCTGTCACTGGAATCGTACCATCTGAAGTTAACCTAAAGCCATCCGCATTCTTCGTATAAACCAAATGACCTGGAATAAATGAAAGCCAATTATTCGGTGCATCTTGTATGAGGCTCTGATCCGATTCTGGAAAAGAGCCAAAAGATTGTTGATAACGAATTATAGCATTCTTTAACACCATTTGTTGGATATCTGCTACTGAATACGTTTGAGAGGATAGGGGGTGAAGTACCGGAGAAGTATTTTCATCATGAATAATGGTCTTTTCTTCTTTATAGAAATGATGTTCGACTTCATAGTAATGAACAAACTTTTGAAAAAGATAAATGCCACACAATAAGAGCAAAATCATGAATAGAAAAAAAAGCAAGGTCACCCACACATATACACCTAACATACCTGTGGCTTTCTGCGATGGTAGTACTTTCTTAAAAGATGAATGAGTTCCTTCCTGTTTAAGTAATTTTTCTGCTTGAAAGCTTCCGTTCTTTGCAGCTTTGGATAGATAAGTTAAGTAGTTTTTTTCATGTCCCTTCATCTTCCATTCTAGTGCATATTCATAAAGCTTTTGTCCATCCTTAGGTCGATATTTCACATACTTCTTCAAGAATTCAGGATCCTCTTTTGATAAGAAGATGTTTTTCTTCACCTCAAAAAGGTGCTCGTATTCTTTCAATGCTGTCACCTCCCCCTTATCATTTAAGCCGATGCTACAAGTCTTCCCAAAAATATGTATATGCGTTTTTATGGTAGGTATGATAGGAATATTAAAAAAGAGGATTTCCCTTTAAAATCGGGAAACCCTCTTTTCTATGTGCATTTGATTATCATAGTTAACATTGTAGATTGAAAATAGATTTACATCATGATCCTCTCTCCGCTTCAACTTTTGTTAGCTTTTTAAAGTTCCAACTGATTGGACGTGTAATCCCCATACCTTCAAAATATACATGATACACACGCTTATGCTCATCCACACTTTGCACTGTACCTTTTTGAAAAACTGGGTGCTTTACACGATCGCCTTCTTCATATTTTGCTTTGCGTTCACTGTTCGTTTGAATCCGTTTTGCCACCCGAATGACTTCACGTGCTTCTTGTTCCATCTCTTCCTCAATTACACCGACTCTTCGATATAAACCTTCTTCGATTTCGAAGATGAATCGAGATGGATATTTTTTCTGACCTCTTCCTGTAAAACCTTCTGATTCAGTAAGATACAATTCTTTTTCAGCTCTAGTTACAGCCACATAAGCTAAACGACGTTCTTCCTCAAGCGCATGCTCTTTTCGATCACGTAACGAACGCTCATTTGGTAGAACACTTTCTGTCATCCCTACTAAGAAAACATATGGAAACTCCAGACCTTTTGCTGTATGAATCGTCATAAGTTTAACCGAATCCTTTTGGTCCTCCCGATCATTCTCTGTGTAGAGCGTAAGCATTTGAAGATAATATTCCAATGAAATATCCTCTCCAATAGAACGCTCATATTGCACAACAGATTGTTGAAGTTCCATAAGGTTATCTAACCGGTCTTGATCTCCATCTTCTCGAATATATGCTTCGTAACCTGTGGCTTGTAACGTATCTTGCAAAAGGTCAGACACCGATAACTCCTCACGCTTTACTTTCATTGCTTCAATTGCCTCAAGGAATTCTCTTGCTTTTGTTCGTTGGAATGTTTCGTGATCGACATATCTTTGAAGGGTTTCATATAATGAAAGCCCTTCAGTTTCAGCTCTCTCTTTCAGGAATTCAATTCTCTTTTTTCCAATTTGACGCTTAGGGGTATTTACAATACGCAAAAAAGATAGATCATCCCCAAATGCAATAAGACGTAAATGTGCGAGCGCATCCTTAATTTCTTTTCGTTCAAAAAACTTAAACCCACCAAAGATGGTGTACTCAATATTACTGTGAATAAGCTCTTGTTCAATAAAACGGGATAAATAGTTAGACCTGTAAAGAAGTGCGATATCATTGTAGTTGACGCCATGTTTTTTTACGAGTGTCTGAATTCGTTTCACAATCCACTTGGCTTCTTCTTGTTCATTCCTCCCGTGATAGTGCACCACTTTCACTCCTGAAGGGTGCTCTGTGAACATGCTTTTCTCAACACGAAGCTTGTTTTGCTGGATTAATGAGTTACCAACAGATAGAATTTCTGGAGTCGACCGATAGTTTTGATTTAAGAAAATTGTTTGGCAGTCAGGAAACCACTGTTCAAAATTCACGATAAATTTCGGGTCAGCACCACGCCATTCATAAATCGTCTGGTCCGGGTCACCCACAACGAATAGGTTCCCATGCTGTTCACTCAAAAGCTTCACGAGTTCGAACTGTTTGGATGAACTATCCTGAAACTCGTCTACTTGAATATAGTGCAAACGTTCCTGCCATTTAACCAAAACTTTCTTATATCGTTGAAAAAGCACAAACGTAAAGTTGATTAAATCATCAAAATCTAAGCCAAATACACGTTTCTGTTTTTTCAAATACATCAGAAGAATTTTACGATCCTGATCCTCTATGTCAGAAGGATCAATAACTTTATCTGGATCCATAAGTTGTTCAACATAACCCGTATCTACTTTCATGTCAGCAATCTTCTTTAAATTACGATTGAATTTACTATCACTTAATTTTAAACCTAATTCTTCATAGATCTCTCTCAGTATCGTCTTCTGATCTTCCGTGTCTAGTATGATGAAGTTTTTAGGATATAAAAGGTGATGAATATCTTCCCTTAAGACTTGTACACAAAATCCATGATAAGTAGATATATAACCTGTATCCCTTTCTCCTCCTATCAATTTCTTTACACGACGTCTCATTTCTTGAGCTGCTTTGTTTGTAAAGGTTACACAAAGGAGGTTCGAAGGTTCAATCCCTAAATATTCTACTAAGTAAGCATAACGATTCGTAAGAGCACGTGTTTTCCCTGAGCCTGCTCCTGCTATAACACGAATAGGTCCCTCTGTCGTCGTCACTGCTAGTCGCTGCATTTCATTTAAACCGTCTAAAATAAAATCCTGTTCCAAAATGATTCCCTCCGCACAGAACATCTGTTTGCATTCTATTATACACGAAACGTCGCTTTGATTGTAGGGAACTCTTTTCTGGTTTATTTTCTTTGATAATCTAAAAGCTCAGATACGGTTTTAAAAGTGTCTCCTTTCTTCCTTAAAGAATCCACCATTCCCTCAATCGCTTCTAGTGAATACTTCTCATCAGGCAATGCTTTCCACTTTGGAGCTTATTCAATTAAAGCCCCCTTATGTGGAAGACTTGGAATCGAGATATAGGTTCGGAGGAGTCCGTTGCTTGTATGAGAGTAAGGGGGGTCAGTGAAACGGCAATACTCCTGCTGCCCCACACGACGTGGGGTAGGTCGACGTTGCCACACGATGTGGCGGTCTTAGTCGATCTTCATAATTTACTTTCAGCCTCCTCGTTCACTCCGTTCTCTGTGGGGTCTCATCTGCCCTTTCTACCACTGGAGTTTGCCTTTTCCTTCCCCCCTTTGCGTTTATGAAGAATAACGGACCCTAATGTGTGAGTTCTAAACCTTACGGACATTTATTCCGTTATTTTGAACTTTTAAGGCATTTCGAGAGTCGTTACGGACATATGGTACCTTATTTGTGACAGATTGCTCTTTATTAAGGTGATTTGCAGCAATTAGCGGAATGAATGTCCGTAAACTCTTAAGAAAAACCATTTTAAGGTGAAATAGCGGAACAAATGTCCGCAAGCATTTCCTCACATTATCGCTACGGTTCCGTTAATCACCATTCGGCTAAGGTGGGCTTGGGAACGGGTTGACTCCTCCGGAAAAACGGGCGAGCGAGACCCCGCAAGAAGCGTAGCGTATGAGGAGGCTCGATCGTTCGTCCGGGGAAAGCAACCCGTTCCAAGCCCACCGCACTCCACAATAGCAACGGAACCGCCTCTCTCACTAAAACAGTTATTCCATATTACTGCCATATAAATGAATAAAAAAAGCATGTCACTCTACCTGAGCGTGACATGCTTAGAAACATTATAAGAACACTAAACCAAGAGATATGAGCACTCCACTTACAAGAAGTACAATTAAACAAAAGCCCATAATATCCTTAGCTTTTAATCCTGCAATGGCTAGTGCAGGTAATGCCCAGAATGGCTGAATCATATTCGTCCATGCATCTCCCCATGCAACAGCCATGGCTGTTTTAGGAATTGATACACCTAATTCTTTAGCTGCATCTAGCATAATAGGTGCTTGGACAGCCCATTGTCCTCCACCTGATGGTACGAAGAAGTTCACAATCCCCGCACTTAAGAAAGCGAAAAATGGGAAAGTGAAATCAGAAGAAATGCTAACAAACCATGAAGACATTTCTTTTGCTAGCCCTGAAGCCACCATCATTCCCATAATTCCTGCATAGAAAGGGAATTGAATAATAATACCACTGGCACCACTTACGGCTTCTTTTACTGAACCAATAAACTTTCGAGGTGATCCATGGAATAATAGTCCAAGGAATAGGAATGTGAAGTTCACAATATTTAAATTCAACTGGAAACCATTAGTGAAGAAATAATAAACTAGAAATGCAAGTCCTAAAAATCCTGTAACATATGCAAGAAGCTTACTATTTTCCATTCGATCTGCTGGGGTGATCGTTTCCTCCTCTACTGAAGCTGCCTGCACACTTGATCCGTCATCTAAAATAGAAGTATCAATTGTTACTCTCTCATCTTTAGTAGGTTGCATTTTTGCATTAAGTATAGGTAACACAATAAAGAGCGAGGCTACTATAGCTAAATTAAACACCGCAAAGATTGTCTGCTCTGTAGATATAATTCCAATGACATCCTGCATGAAATGATCCTCTGTTGCGATCGTTAATGGAATGGAACCTGCTAGTCCTCCGTGCCAAACTAAAAATCCAGAGTACGCACTCGCAATAAGTAAACGATAATCTACATTTGATACTTTTCTAGCTAGCTCTTTTGCAAATAAAGCTCCAATGACAAGCCCAAATCCCCAATTCACCCAACTTGCTAAAAGGGAAATTAATGTGACCAACACTATAGCATGCACCGGTTTTTTTGCTGTTCCTGCTAGCCCGCTTAATAAACTCTTAAATAACGGACTACTTGCTAGCACAAACCCTGTCACTAACACTAGTACCATCTGCATGGAAAATGATAATAGATTCCAGAAGCCTTCACCCCAAAACTGAACCATCTGTACCGGGGAACTACCTGTAACAATTAATCCTAGTATAAATACGACAAACGTTAGTACCGTTACAAATACAAAAGGATCTGGTAAGTATCTTTGCATGAGACGGTTTGATACATGAATTGCTCCTTTTAACATTTTATCCTCCCCTCCTTTAAAGCGCTTACATTTTACGCATCTTCGAATTTACCAGAAAGCTAAAGAGAATTCAAAATTTTGTTATAATTAAAATGTTTATTCGAGATTCTCTATCTTCTGGTACCTTTTAATCCCAACTCATTAATATAAACGCTTGAATATTACTACCTAATAAATCTATTAAAATTGAGAATGATGATAGATGTTGAGCTCTTCACACAAAAAAACTGACCCTCTTAAAAAGAGAGTCAGTCTGCATACTTTTAGTTAAAATCAATCGCCCAGTTTCCATCACGGAAAAGAGGTTCTTTTGTTCCATCTTCTGTAACACCATCAATGTCTAGTTCGCCTGATCCCATCATGAAATCTACGTGTACAAGACTGTTATTAACACCGTTTTTATCTAGTTGCTCTTCATCCATATCAGCTCCGCCTTTTACTGAACTTGGATAAGCTTTACCTAATGCAAGGTGGCAAGATGCATTTTCATCGTAAAGCGTATTGAAGAAAATAAGGCCACTTTGAGAAATTGGAGATTTATGCGGAACAATGGCCAACTCACCCAAACGACGTGCACCTTCATCCATATTTAAAAGTTCTTGTAATGTTTCATAACCCTTTTCAGCTGAGAAATCCACAACTTTCCCTTCTTCAAAAGTAAGAGAGAAGTTTTCAATTAAGTTACCACCATAACTTAGTGGTTTAGTACTTGTTACCGTACCGTTTACACCGTACTTATGAGGAAGTGTAAATACCTCTTCAGTTGGGATGTTCGCATTAAAGTTAATCCCATCTTCAGTAGGAGAAGCACCACCTTTCCACTTATGCCCCTCTGGAAGAGCTACTTCCAGGTCTGTTCCTGGTGCTTTATAAATTAGTTTTTTGTACTGCTTTTGATTAAGATACTCTCTTGCTTGGGCTAGAAGTTCGTTATGCTCTTCCCATGCTTTTAATGGGTCATCTTTATCAACACGAGTAATTGTGAAAATCTGATCCCAAAGCTTCGCTACAGCATCTTCCTCACTGTCATTTGGGAATACTTTTTGTGCCCATTCGGTATTTGGAATCGCAACGATGGACCAGCTAATTTTATCGTTCATGACGTATTTACGGAAGTTCTTCATTGCTTCACCAGCTGCTTTATTATAAGTAGCAATACGTGAAGAATCAATTCCGTTTAGTAAGTCAGGATTCGTTGAACGAATGGAAAGCACAGCAGCTCCATTCTCTGCAAAATAATTTTGACGGTCCACTAACCATTGTGGGATTGTTTCTAGTACTTCCTGAGCTGCATTCTCGAAGAATAGACGTTGCATTGTGTCGTCTGTCCAATTAATATGTACTTGTTTTGCTCCAGTTTCATAAGCTTTTCGAGCTACAATTCTAGCAAACTCCGCTCCATCTACCGGGGCATTCATCATTAATGTTTGATTTTCTTGTAGATTGACCCCAGTGTGAATGGCAAGCTCTGCATATTTTTCTAACATCTCTGTTGATGGCATGATTGATCCTCCTTGGTAAATTTTAAAACTTTTAAATATTTCGCGTTACTAAATAGAATACCAAATCGTCCTCCATAATGTAAGAGGAATGCCCATAACCCCAAAGCTAAAACCTTTTCGCCTCAACTTCCTTATTCTTCCATTCCATTGTAATATGCTTATGGTAAAACTTACAGTAGTTCAAATCATTGATACGTCAAAATAAATTCGTTACAATAATGTGCGTGGAAAATCACGTTGATCTCAAAAAATTTAACCATTTATCTCAGTTTCAAAATATATAACCCGAAATGATTAAGGAGGCAATTACATGGACACAAAAATGTTAGAAACTATGCATAGACGTAATGGAACAAAAGAATTTGATAAGAATGCAACGATTACTCAAGAAGAGCTAGAAGCAATCTTAAACGATTCAATAACAGCACCATCTTCTTTTAACCTACAACATTGGCATTTTCTAGTCTTTCATAATGACGAGGCTAAACAAAAACTTCTTCCAGTTGCCTTTGGCCAGGAAAAAGTAACAGATGCAGCAGCAACTGTGGCGATCTTAGCTGATAAAGAAGCGAACCATAATATAGATGCGGCATTCGGTCCATTGGTTGAACAAGAAGTGATCACAAAAGATATGATGGAAAATATGCGCTCTACAATCAATAAAATTTATGAGAACGAGAAGGCTGCACACGATACAGCACTCGTGAATGCTGGACTCGTTTCAATGCAAGTGATGCTAGCTGCAGAAGCACGCGGCTATGACACACTAGCTATGGGCGGCTTCTCAGGAGATAAACTGAAAGAAGAATTTAATATCTCTGAACGCTATGAACCTATTATGCTTATTTCGATCGGAAAAGAAGCATGGACACCAACAAAGACTCCTCGCATGGGGATAGACCAAGTTTCTACTTGGGTTTAAACCTTTGTGAAACCCTATCCCGTGTTGCCTGAATCTCGACAAAATTCGGCAAAAACACGGGATTTTTTAAACTCTCTTTTTTTGGAAAACACTGCTTTCGAATTATTTTTTGAAAACCTACTTTAAAGAATCTTTTATTTTCTAAAATATCCCATGACTATATACACATTATTTTCCTCTTATCAAAAACCTTTTATGTGATTTTTTTCCTATTCATCTTTTTCGACAAAGGACTTCCTTCCTTTAGGTGACGGTCGTTTGGAAATTTGTGCAAAGTTTTCCAATAGAACATAATGAAAGCGATTCATAATAATTACACAAGGAGGATTTGCTTTGCACAAACCTAAACACCTATTTCGTTTGTTACTAGCACTGATTTTAGTTATTTCTGTGCTACCCATCACACCAAATGTTCAGGCAGAAGGTCACAGTTCATTGATCATTTCTGAGTACATTGAGGGTAGCAGCTACAACAAAGCCCTTGAAATCTATAATGGTACGGGTGATGAGGTTGACTTAGAGGATTACACCCTTGTCCATTTTAACAATGGTGCTTCACAAGATCCTGACGATGGAAAATATGTGAATGTCCTTGATTTAGAAGGGACATTGAAAAATGATGAAGTACATGTTGTTGCCCATGATGAAGCTGATGAAGATGTGTTAGATGCAGCTGACCAAACCGGAAATACTTATTTCTACTCTTTTAACGGAGACGACGCTATTGTCCTTTTCAAAGATTATGACTCCGAGACTCGACAAGGAACTGTTGTAGACTCCATTGGCAAAGTTGGAGAAGATCCAGGTTCTGCTTGGAATCAAAATCAAGTTTCAACTCAAAATGCTACACTCGTTCGTGAACAGTCAGTAACTAGTGGAGATAAAGACCTCTATGATTCATACGATCCTTCTAATGAATGGATTGCTTTACCACAAAATACATTCTCCAATTTAGGAAAATATACAGAAGTCCAGGCTCCAGAGCAAAAAGATCAATACACAGCAGTAGTTGATCGCGTTGTTGATGGAGATACAATTAAAATTCAAGACCCTATTCTTGGCACAACAACTGTACGTTACTTAAACATCGACACCCCAGAAACCTACCACCTAGACTCTTATGATCCATCCCTTGTCACTCAAAATAAAGACCACTCACAAAAATATCATGGTGAACGTGCTACACAATACTTACAAAACCTTCTCGATTCAGGAGATGAAGTTCGTCTGCAATTAGGGGAGGAAGCTAAAGATGATTACGGCCGTCTTTTAGCTGAAGTTATCCGTAAAGATGATGGCCTGAACACAAACCTCAAAATGGTAGAACAAGGCTATGCTGTGACCTATTTTATTTATCCATTTGAATCAAATATGACGTTCCTTACCTATCAACAAGCAACTAAGGAAGCCGTTCAAAAAGATTATGGTATTTGGGACGATTCTACACCACTACTAGAGCTACCATTTGAGTTCCGCGTACGCGAACAAGATAAAGGCTTCACAAAATTTGTAGGAAACTATGAGACTGAAGAATATGTTCAACCAGAAAATTGGGATGATGTTCCCGTTTATAAACGTGTCTTTTTCTGGACTGAAGAGGATGCTATAAAAGCTGGTTATGAACCAGATTTCGAACGTGATCCTCTTATTGCCGATGCTCGCTATGCTGACGAAGGTGACACGGTAACTGTAACTGGAACAGTTATTGCTAAAGAAGAAGTTGGATCAAAAACAAACTATTACATTCAAGATAAATCTGCGGGGATCGTCGTAAGAACGGATGATCTTAATGCTGAAATTGGAGAAGGAATTGAAGCAACAGGTGAAATAAATAATCATTACGGACTTCTTCAAGTTTTATCATCAGATGCTAAAGTTATTAATGATGAAGGTGATTATAACACCCCTTCCCTTATTCAATCTTATGACATTGGGGAGGACTTAGAAGGTCAACTCGTTATGCTTGAAGATGTAACAATTGAATCAGAAGATAGCTATAACAATTATGAAGCAAAAGATGCACATGGAACATTTACAATTGATTCTGATCAGGAGCTAGTAGAGGTTGATGAAACGTATGCCCAGCTTATCGGCTATGTGGATTATAACAACGGAGAATACAAAGTAACTCCACGATTCGAGGAGGATGTTGTGGATAAAATCGCAACATCTGATATTGAGGATGTTAGAGATGCTGACTTAGGTACGTTGGTTAAAGTCGAAGGCATCATCACAGCTATGTTTGAAGCAGGTGGAAAAACAAACTACTTTATTCAAGATGAAACTGCTGGCCTAGTGGTTCGAGCTGAAGATATTAACGCGGAGATTGGTGACCAAATCGAAGCGAAAGCACGTACAGAAGAATATTTTGACCTTCTACAACTTCAACCTTCTCCTTCTAACATTGAGATAACAGATGAGGATGCAGGTGTACCTAAACCAAAGAATATTGAATCAGATGACCTGGGTGAAGAACTAGAAGGACAGTTAGTTGAAATCGATGGCGTTCGTGTGACAGATGTTGACGCTCATCACAATTATACAGCTGAAGATGATGAAGGTACTTTCACCATTGACTCTGATCAAGACCTTGTCGATGTAGATAAAGAATATACAACGATAATTGGTGTTGTGGATTATAATTACGGTGAATACAAATTGACGCCACGTTTTGAAGAAGATGTTATTGCTAGAGATGAAGAAGATGACGAAGATCATGATGAAGACTTAGATAAAGACATCTTCGGAGATTACCTAGATGGTGACGAATCACTCTCTGATGTTAAAAATCATATTATTGCCCTTTATGATAAAATGTCTTCTGATGAATTAGCTGATCTTCTAGATGAACAGCTTAGTGAATTCATTGAGACAAATGGCAATACATCACAGCACATCGATTCAACCGTTCACCATATTATGAAATCCCTGTCCAAATTGGATAAAGGAAATGCAGATGTAGAAAAAAGCAAAATCCAACATGAACTAGAAAAAATCATTAAAAAGCACAATAAAAAAGTTAAAGGAAAAGGCAAAAGAAAATAAGGAAAACGGAAAGGTAATACAGTGTTGGATCCGAGGTCATATTGGATCCAACACTTTTTATTTCTCCATTTACATATTGTGTTAATTTTGATAGATTATAATAATATTTATCTTTAAAAGGGAGGCATTCGTATGATTCGGAAATTAACTGAAATGGACCACGAGCAAACAATGAAACTACTAAACGAAGCACCTGCCGAGAATTTATTTATTCTTGGAGATATTGAAGCTTTTGGATATGAGCAGGACTTCCAAACCTTATGGGGAGACTTTGATGAAAAAGGTTTATTGAGAGCAGTAATGCTAAAATATCGAAAAAACTTTATTCCATATGCTCCAGGGTCATTTGATGCTCAAGGTTTTGCAGAAATCATTAACAGCAGTACAAATTTCAAAGAACTATCTGGATTAGATCGAGTTTCTTCACAAGTTCAACCTTACATTAAATATGACTTAAAAAAGAAAAGGAAGCTATACTATGCTAAATGTGATAATAACAAAAAACTCGAATCACCTTCCCTTCATACGAACGTAAAACTAGCAAGTGTACAGGATATTGATCAAATCATTCAGCTACATAGTCAAATTGATGAGTTTGTTACAAATGAATCCCACGAGGAAATGCGACGCAATATGGAAACAGGGATCACACGAACTTATTATATGGACGACAATGGCACGATGATGTCCGCCGCATCCACTGCTGCTGAAAATTCAAAATCTGCCATGGTCGTTGGTGTGTGTACATTAAATGATTACAAACGAAAAGGCTATGCTTCTCAATGTATGTCTAAACTATGCTACGACGTTTTATCAGAAGGAAAAGAACTATGCCTCTTTTACGATAACCCTGATGCAGGAAAGATCTATAATCGTCTTGGATTTAAAGAGATTGATTATTGGACGATGTTTTTATACTAGGTATGGAAAAGTATCCTCGTTTCAAATGACCAGCGCATTTATTATTAACATATCCTTTTATGAAAAAGAACCGTGTTGCACTAGTGGTTGTACAACACGGTTTTTTATACTTCTATAGTCTCAGTAGGGATTTGTTTTAGAAAGGAGCTTACTGCTTTACGGAAAACTTTTTGATTTTCTATGTAGGGATGATGTTTATCATCCAGAATCTCAACAGTCTGATTCGGAAACTGAAATCGGCGATAGTGCTCAGGTCCAACTACATGGTCCTCTCTCCCACTCATTACAAGTGTTGGTGCATCTATATATTTCGTGTAACAGGAGAAATCTATTAAAAATTCCTTCTTAGATAGGACTGCCCTTTGAAAGGCTGGGTCCCCTCCTAATTTCCTATCAACCGTTTCTAGTTGATGTGTACCTTTTTGAGCATCCACGAACTGTAATGTATCGTATTTTCCCTCATTTCTTAGTTGCCCAGCTACACGTGAAAAGGTTTGTAATATTCCTTCAGTGCTTTGAGGGATTTGTATATCTTCTCCCAGAAGTTCTGCCCCTTTTTGGATTTGGTGTGCTAACGAATCCACCAAATGAACTGTACAGTTAGATAACAATAACCCTTTCACTCGTTCAGGAAAACGATAAGCATAATGTACAGCCAACGTGCCTCCGAATGAATGGCCCATCACAAGCCATTCATCAATTTCTAACCTACGTCGAACATCTTCTAAATCTAAAATCAATCGATCTAAAGAGTAATCTTGACAAGGTGCATAATCTGATCGTCCACATCCACGTTGATCAAGGTAAATCATTTCTAATTGTCCCTCTAAATGAGGTCCTGCATAATGCTCAAAAGAATAACTCCAATACCCTGGACCACCATGTAAATATAAACAAGGAATCCCCTTGCCTTTTCTAGTAACATGTAGTGAAACACCATCTTTCATTTCCACGATCATTGATAAAGCTCCCTTCCAAACTCCTAACTGATCCATATAACTGTAAAACGCAACTTTATACCTATTTCTACATTTTTAATTTATTCCCTTCCAGTTATGTTTAAAAATACAATTTTAATACACATTTAATAGAATTAGTCGTTTTAACTACTAAGTATAATCCATAATAAAAAGACTAGCTTCTCTGTAATCGAGAAACTAGTCTTCTTATTTGAGAGTGGTTTTGACAGTATTTGGAGTCATTTACAATGCACATGGGGAAATGGGATTTTAAATGGACTTCCAATGATAACAATGGAGCCGTCGAAATAACTTTCTTACATATAACGGATCGTGGACACGGAGTAACAAAGTCAAAGGAAATACCGATCACATCATCTCTTACGAAAGAGGGGATTCGACGGCTCATATAGGTAAAAGGTGGTCAATTACAATTACGTTTGACCTCTGTAAATGTACCAATTTGAAAATGCTTACGTAAACACTTATTTTTAGGTAATTTTTGTTAGTCGTCACGGAAGACACGCTTGAGTAACTAATCTACTTTTTCTTTTAATATAAAACACCTTGTAAGATCTATTTTTTTAACTATGAGATTTAACAGATTCTCCATGACTTTCCCACCTTTTTATATGTGTTATAGCACATTCAGTCGCTTCTATCCCTTTTGCTACAATGATCAATCAGATATGATAGGAGTAGATTGATGGAGGTGAGCGCTTGGAACAAAATCAAAAATTATACGATTTCATAACAAATCATGCGGAAGAAATTACAGACGAATGGTTACGAAAAGTTCAAGACGGACGTGAAACAAAGTATTCGAGAGAAGCACGTGAACACGTTGAACAAGAAGCGTTAGACCAATACAAAGATATTACGTACGCCATCGCGAACATTTTTATATCTAAGAAAGTGAACCCAACCGACGAAATTCAAGATTGGGCACAAAATATTTCAGAAAAACGCGTTGCTGATCAAACCCCAATTCATGAAACGCTCCAAAGCTTCAAAACATACCGAATGGTTCTTTGGAACAGAATGAAAGAGTTTTTTAAAGATGCACCAGTTGATTTAGACCATTTTTTACGTTGGACAGAGCTTCTTCAAGAAGCCTATGATTACATGGTACTTAATTTCACTGAACATTACTATAAGACAAACATCAAGCAATTACATGCTCAAGAGCAGCTCATTAATGAACTGAGCTCTCCAGTCATACCGATTACGAATGAAGAAGCAATCCTCCCTTTAATTGGTGATTTAGATAGAAAAAGAATCTCTAATATACAATCAACGACTTTAGAACGTTGCAGTCAACATTCATATGAGAGAATTTACTTAGACATGTCAGGTGTAGAAAGTATCGATACCATTGTAGCGCACCATCTATTTCAACTAATTCAATCGCTAGAACTACTAGGGGTCAAATCCGTTATTTGTGGAATGAATCCTAAAGTAGCTCAAGTGGCTATTCAACTAGGAATCGACTTCACTCAAATCCCGATTAAAAGCACGCTCTCTCATGCACTTGATGAGATGGGATCCAAACAAGTTCAAAATTGATCAAACGTTTGATCAATAAGAAAAGCGTAAGCGTCCGTTTAGCAACGTATATGCTGGACTGAGCCGCAGTGAGATAAAGGAAACACGGTGAGCCTTGGCGAATCGATGTTGACTTATCGACCGGAGGTGATGGAAGCATACTAGTTGCTGGACGCTGGAGCTAGACATCTATGAGCGAAATCTCATAATCTTGTCCAATTTTATATGAACCTAGTTCCCCTTCCCTAATTCGTTTAATAAAGCTACTAAAAGGGTAGCGTTAGAAAGAAATGGAAAGGGGGGGCATAAATTATTTATGAAAGAACCAGAATACTTAGCATATGTATTCCGTGATGATGGTGAAATTCCTAATAATGAGATACTTCCTTTAGTCCTATATCCCGGTATATTAAATGATTTTATAGATCGAATGAATAAAGTTTTTCTGCGTAAAGGATGGGACGGAATTTGGATAGGGACTGTTTTTGATTATCATCATTACCATAGCACAGCTCATGAGGTGTTAGGTGTTGTAAGCGGACATGCTACGATTCAATTTGGTGGAAAACATGGACGCGAGATCGAAGTGAGCCCAGGTGATGTGGTTATGATTCCAGCGGGCGTTGGACACAAAAACAATGGATCTACTCAGGACTTTCGAGTTGTGGGGGGCTATCCAGAAGGCCAAGATAGAGATTTATGCACTGGGGACCCATCTGAACGACCAGAAGTGTTACACAATATTCGAGCAGTGCCACTTCCCACTACTGACCCTGTATTTGGTGAAGAAGGAAAGTTACTTGATTTATGGGCCATTAAATAATAGATAGTCCTAAGCTTGGGTTAGGGCTATTTTTTATGATTTCCATTAGAGTTAACAGAAGCCTAACCTCATTTACGGTTAGGCTTCTCTATTTTCAATAGTATATTCGACCTCCGGGGATAGCCAGAAAGCATACCAGCCACCTTCTTTAACTATAGGATCCCATGCAGTTAATGACAGACCAGCAGATGTCGCCATATCATGTATATCCAATTCACTTGGGAGTGCATGAAGATTAGAGTGAGCTGTAAAGAAGCTATTAAATGCTGAAGAAAAAGCCTGACCTTCTTCCGCTTCATCAATTGGTGTAATGACTGATATAATCCCTTCCCCCGCTAACCAAGTAGATAAATGGTTTAATAGATCTAGACGTTCTGAGTGTTCTAGATAATGAAAGATATTATGGAGTAGAATTAACTCTGCCTTTTCACCTTCAGGTTTCCAAGAGGACGCATCCCCAACAATAAATTGGATATTATCATACTCCGCCGATTCTTCTTTAGCACGTTGAATCACACGTTTATTTACATCAACCCCAACCATTTGAATATGCGGAAATGCTTCAGCAAGCTTACGAAGATAACCTCCGTGACCACACCCTAAGTCTATAATTCTCGTTACATTTTTCTCTCTTACCATCTTTTTCATTCGACGAATCGAAAATTGTTCTAATAGTGTCGAGGTTTCAGCAACGACTCCTCCAAATTCTTCGTGATTAAACCGTGCACGTTCTTCCGATTTCATATATAGAGGATAGGATAATAGAGTTGGAATATGAAGCTCCATCAACTCTTTCAAAAGAGCTCCAATTCCATTTTGTCCTTCTTCTAAAAATTCTCCACAATTTTTTCTTGATGTTCGATACCTTCCACCCGTTCGTTTACGTAAGTGGTTAATCGACGAACCTACATCAACCCAACGTTGAAGCAGATCTTCTTTTACGCCTAGTTCATGAGATACTTCCTCAACCGTTTTAGGTTTTTCAAAGCTCTTAAATAACCCTAATTCATTTCCTACATATGCATGCCAAGTTTGAAGGAAAGCTTCATTATTTTTCATCCAATTCCTTGCACGCCATGCTTTTTGTAAATCTTTCATGCCATCACTCCTCTTTTTCCAAAGGATCTCTCCAATAATAGCTATATTGTCTTTTATGTAGTATTTTTAGACTATTCCACCCCTTCATCTGCATAAAACTTATGCATGTTTTAGAGAGTACATAAATCTGTACATTTCTCTTTATTTTGATAAAATACGAAATAATCACAAAAGGGGGAGATTGGATGTTTGTACATAGGTTAGATGATGAAACCTACTTAAAATTGGTCGATTATAATGATGCTGAAGAATTATTTCAGTTAGTTGATCGAAATCGTGACTACCTACGTGCTTGGATGCCTTGGATTGATATGACACAAAAGGTAGAAGATACGAAATATTTTATTGAGAGCGTCATGAAGAAGTACGCAAATAATGATGGATTCGATGCTGCGATATACCATAAAGGAGAGGTTGCTGGAACAATTGGGTTGCACCAATTAAACCAATCTCATAAATTCACTAGTATTGGCTATTGGATCGGAGAAGAGTTTCAAGGAAAAGGAATTGTTACACGTGCCGTTCATGCCCTCTTAGAATACGTGTTTGACACTTTACAATTTCACCGCGTCGAGATTAGATGTGCGACTGAAAATGTAAAAAGCCAAGCAATCCCTGAACGATTAGGTTTTACAAAAGAAGGAGTCATACGTGATTGCGAATGGCTTTATGACCATTATGTAAGTCATGTTGTGTATGGAATGTTGAAGCATGAGTGGGATAAAAAGATGCAGTAAAAAGACGGCTAAGGGCCGTCTTTTTATACATTACCATATTCTTTTTCTCTTTTACGCAATTCAACTCTTCGAATTTTCCCTGATGTCGTCTTTGGTAATTCTTCAAGAAACTCAATCTTTCTAGGGTATTTATAAGGAGCCGTTAAATCTTTAACGTGATCTTGTAATTCTTGTTTAATTTCTGGGTTATCTGCATCAACACCTGGTTTTAAAACGATGAAGGCCTTAACCACACTTCCACGAACCTCATCAGGACTAGCTACGACAGCACATTCTTGAACAGAAGGATGTTTTACTAATGCATCTTCTACTTCAAAAGGACCAATTGTATAGCCAGAACTAATAATGATGTCATCACTTCTGCCCTCAAACCAGAAATACCCGTCTTTATCTTTACTTGCCTGATCACCCGTTACATAGTAATCGCCGCGATAAGACATGTTTGTACGTTCTGGATCTTTATAATAATGTTTAAATAAAGCCGGAGTATCCAAATGCACCGCGATGTCTCCAACTTCTCCTTCACCTACAGGCGTACCTTCTTCATCAATGATCTCTACTCGATTACCTGGTGTTGGTTTACCCATAGAGCCTGGTTTAACTTCCATGCCTTTCATAACACCAACTAACAGTGTATTCTCTGTCTGACCATACCCATCTCGAACCGTTACATCAAAGTATTTTTTGAACGTATCGATCACTTCACGATTTAATGGTTCTCCTGCAGAAACAGCACTATGAAGCTGTGAAAGGTCATATTTGTCTAAATCATCTTCTTTAGCCATAAGACGATACTCCGTTGGTGTACAGCATAATACATTGACTTGATGATTCTGTAGTAAGGTTAAATATTTTTTTGCATCAAACTTTCCGTTATAGATAAACCCTGTAGCTCCAGACCCAAGTACAGATAAGAATGGACTCCATATCCATTTTTGCCAACCAGGTCCCGCTGTTGCCCACACGGTATCTCCCTCTTCAATAGCAAGCCAGTTTTTCGCAGCTGTACGCAAATGAGCATAGCCCCAGCCATGCGTATGGACAACACCTTTTGGATTCCCTGTTGTCCCAGATGTATAAGAAAGAAACGCCATATCCTCACGTGTTGTTGAGGCTAATTCCATCTCTGCATCTTCTTGATCCATTAAATAATCAAGATTTAACCAGTCTCGCTTATCATGACCAACTACGAATTTTTTCATTTGATCCAAGTGTTCAATCCCACTAAACTGTTCAACAAATGGATAATAGCTCACAACGGCTTTTACTTCACCGTGGTTGATACGATATTGTAAATCTTTTGTTCGTAGCATTTCAGAGCTTGGAATCACGACTAGTCCAGCTTTCAAAGCCCCAAGGTACACTTCATATGCCTCAATAACGCGTGGCACCATCACTAAAACCTTGTCGCCCTTCTCTAGCCCTTGTGATAAGAAAGCGTTACCAATTTTATTTGCGCGTTTCAGAAGCTTTCGATATGTAATCTCTCGAGAGTTCCCTGCATCATCCTCCCAATAAAGCGCCATGTGATTCGGATCATTTGCATAGCGTTCTACTTCACTTACTAGATTGTAATGCTGCGGAGCAATTAAGTCTTCTCGTTTCATCCCTACACCTCTCCTTTATGAAATCCTTAGAATGTAATGGCTAGCTTAAGGATAGTATATCAATTTTTCTAAAAAGTTTGAAATATTAGCATATATAAAAAAGCTGACCCATTATATCGAGTCAGCTGTTAAATGTTTATATGATCTCTGTTTCATCTTGATACTGCGGATGAAATTGATAATACATTGGATAAACTCGAGTGTAACAATACTGAATTGCTGGCCCGAGGAATAAAATCCCTGCAAGCGTACCAATTCCTACAGGTCCACCGATCAAAAATGCTACGGATGCAACAATAGCCGCTACAACCGTTTGGCCCATTCTTAGACTTAGGTTAAAACGATGACTAACAGCTAAGAACAGTTGATCGACAGGCGCACGTGGGAATTGAGGTAAAATATAAACCGATACGCCCAAACCAACAATCAATACGCCAGAAAGCAATGTGAATAATTGTAATAGGAATGGCGCATTCGCTAAGCTTATATTGGCAAATACAATTTCTAGCCAAAAGTCTAAAATGAGACTCTCCAGTAGCACTGGAATGACGGCTCTTATTTCAGGAGCCTGCTTGACTAGCCACCCATTTACGAAAATAAACAGAAATTGAAATACTCCATACCAAAAACCAACCGTATAGCCGAATTTATCAGAGAGCCCTACAAAAAAAGATGTCCAAAAGCCAGCACCGAGCATAGCATTAATGATCAGAGCTACTCCAAAAAAGTTCGTTACCATACCAAGAAGGTAAACCGTAACTCTATACATCATTACGATCTCCTCCTTTCTCCATGAGAGTGAAGTTTTGAGGGAGACAAAGTGTTTCTCTCAAAATTCCTGAAAACATTCTATCTCCCACTAAAGGTGCGGTCAATATGTATATACAAATCGCTAGAATCCATTTTTTTGAAACGTGTCAGTGATGGTATTTAGAGATATAAGGAGTATATAAAAGTATTTCGCAGTATTTTCTGATTATTGATGATTCATGCCCTTTAATAGGATTAAATGATTATATGTAACTTTTTTGTAATCGTTTTATCGATTATCTAGTTTATTCAATTAAATGGCAGTTATGTGGAATAACTGTTTTAGTGAGAGAGGAGGTTCCGTTGCTATTGTGGAGTACGGTGGGCTTGGGAACGGGTTGCTTTCCCCGGACGAACGATCGAGCCTCCTCATACGCTACGCTTCTTGCGGGGTCTCGCTCGCCCGTTTTTCCGGAGGAGTCAACCCGTTCCCAAGCCCACCTTAGCCGAATGGAGATTAACGGAACCGCAGCGATATGAGGAGGTAATGCTTACGGACATTTGATCCGCTATTTCACCTTAAAATGGTTTTTCTAAAGAGCTTACGGACATTCATTCCGCTAATTGCTACAAATCACCTTATTAAAGAGCAATCTGTCACAAATAAGGTACCATATGTCCGTAACGACTCTCGAAATGTCTTAAAAGTTCAAAATAACGGAACAGATGTCCGTAAGGTTTAGAACTCACACACTAGGGTCCGTTATTCTCCATAAACGCAAAGGGGTGAGGGAAACGGCAAACTCCCGCGGTAGAAAGGGCGGCCGAGACCCCGCAGGAACGAAGTGACGAGGAGGCTCGGACGGTCTTCCGCAGGAGTATTGCCGTTTCACTGAACCCCTCCCCCTCATAAAAACAACGGACCTTCACCGCACAATATCTCGAAATCAAGTCTTCCACATAAGGGGGCTATAATGGAATAATTGACAATATAAAAAGTCTGATCATCTTCCAACAAATAAGCCGGAAGTGATCAGACTTCTAATACACTTTCTAATGATTGATAAGTTGTCTTTTCTAATTTCATATACTCTAAGCTAAATTCCATGTGGCGATCAATCAGATGAATTAAGCGATCCATATCCTGATTAGCCAAGGCATCCACAATATATTCGTGCTCAACAAAGCGGGTGCTATCTTTCATGTTTGAATCATAAAACACATCATACAACATCAAATAAACATTAATCTGATCGAGAATGCGTTCCATATATTCCATCAAGAATACGTTGCCGCTTTTATTTGCCAGATACATATGAAAGGCTTTGTTGACGCTAGTATAATTCAAGATGTCATGACTTAAATACGTATCGCGTTCTTGTTGAATCAAATCTTTCATGTTCTCAAGATCTTGCTCTGTAATGGATGATATCGCTAATCGAGCAGCCATAGATTCAAGTTCTCTACGCATAACAAAAGCTTGCTGAATCTCTTCCGTCGTTGGTTGAACGACAAAAGCTCCTCTGTTTGGTACAACATTCACAAGTCCTTCATGCTCAAGACGAGTCAGCGCATGACGTATCGGTGTCCGCGATACGTTAAGCTGCTCAGAAATGGTCTTTTCTATCAACTGTGTCCCAGGAGCAACTTTTCGTAACAAAATTGCTTCCTTCAGAGACTGATAGACTCGCTCAATCATCGATTTCTTTTCACTCATGATTGGACGTTCATCCTCTTCCTCTTTAATATTTCGTTTTCTATCATACCATAATTGTAAGCGCTACAACACACATGACTAAGCCAAACGTTTAAAGTTTTGTCCTAAAATTTCATTTGTAGCATGCACCGTTATAAAGGCTGTTTGATCAATCTCTGAAATGTATTTTCGTAAACGTGAATAGTCTTTACGCTTCAAGATTGTCGTAATCACTTCTTTTGAATCTTGTGTAAATGCACCTTTGGCAGAATGAATGGTAGCACCTTTCCCCAGTTCACTTACGATAAATTCACGTACAAGGTCGCTTTCACGGCTAATAATGACGATTTCTTTATTATCATTGAACTGTTGTAATGTGTAGTCAATCACAATACCATTCAAGATAACCCCGAAGAATGCATACAATCCAGTTTGTGGACCGAACACAAAAATGGATGACGTTGCGATGGCGATATCAGAAAATAATACGCCTTTCCCCATTTCGATAGAAAAGTATTTATTCAAAATCATAGCCAGGATGTCTGTTCCACCTGTTGATGCTCCTTGGTGGAAAACCATAGCTATACCAGCGGCAGCAATCGCCTGTCCAATAATTAATTGAATTAAAATATCATCACTTAATGGAGAGCTCATCGGAGCAAACTTTTCTAATCCCCAAACCATAAATGAAACAGCAAAACTTGTATAGATCGTCTTGGCACCAAAGTTAAAACCGATAAAAATGAAGCCAAGTAAAAAGAATACAATATTTGCGATTAACATAAATAAACCCAGGGACAGACCTGGAAATAGATCGTGGAGAACGATGGAAAGACCACTAACTCCACCCGTTGCTAGATTGTTTGGGGATAGGAAGAAGTGGACGTTTACAGCCACACAAAAAACCCCTAGATTAATAATGAAAAAAGATAGTAGCTTTCTTAACATACGCATCTTCCTTTTCTGAAAATGTTTTCTTTTTGTCGTTCAATATTGTAGTACAATCTGAAATTATAGAGGGGTTTTCTATGGTTGTAAACCATATTTAGAGGATTTTCATAGAAATTTTTTAATATGAATGAAGAGTCCTATATTTTGCGTATGTATGAGTATCTCTTCGTATATCCAACCTTCTCTTATTATCCGTAAGTTATTTTTGTAAAACACAAAAAATCTGCCTCCTGATTAGGGAGACAGACCCTCTTTATTGTTGATAATTTATCGAATACTCTTGCGGATCTTCAATAGAAGAGTCAAGTTGTTCAATTAGCAAGTAAGGAGATTCATCTGGGTGGTCAAATGTATATTCTTTTTCATTTTGTGCGAAAGTTACATTTGCACTTTTCCAGCTTGAATCATCTGTTCCGTATAAAATCCCATAGATCTTTTCATCTGTTTCAATTACACCGAACGCATGAGAGGTAGCACCAAAATCGGTTCTTCTATATTCCACCTCGCCCTCTTCCACTTCTTCGAATAATGAGTAGCCCAGCTTTTCACTTTCATTTTGATTAAGGTGATAGGTTGCTATAAACAATTCAGAATCACCTAATCTCTTAAAACGATCCATTTGGACGTTGTCCCCTACATTATTTTGTAGAAATGTCTGAATTGTTGACTCGTCAGCACTGACCCAATCTTTATCTTTATCGTTTGTAAAATAAGAAATGACTAAAACAATTGGTACAGCTATTACAAGTGTAAGAAATATTCGTTTTACTCGACTCATGCTAACTCCCCCTAGTCTGAACGGACTGTTGTTTTTCTTTTTTGAAAGAACTTATTTTTTGAGTGATAAAATATGCAGCTATCCCTAACAAACCGCCTAAAGTATTTAATAGAACATCATCTATATCTGTAGATCTACCGCCTGAAATAAAAATCGACTTGATAATTGTAAGCATTCAATACCCACTGTAAACAAAAACACGAATAGAAAAGCCTTCCATGCACTTTTTACAATACGTAAACGCAAAACAAAATAACCGAGAGGTGTTAACAGAAGCAGATTCCCTATAAACTGCTTCCAGTACACACCTGGAAGCTCAGTAATAGCATAAACATTCCCTAAAGTCTTAAAAGGGATTAAGTTTATTTGATGTAGTGATATGTTGAAATGAATATGCGTAAAATATTGATCAATATATAACCATGTGACCATGACATGTACAAATATCAAATAACAGAAAAACACACCCTCTAGAATGCTCTCCCATTTTTCTTCATTGTTTTCTTTCCTAAGTAGCCAAAAGAATAATAGAGTCACAATGGATAAATTAATGATTAAATCAAACCACTGTTGCCAATTATATTGTTCTATAATACCGACTCCTACAAAGAATAAAAGAACCGGTAAAAGCAGGATCCATCGCTTCATGTATTGGTCTCCTTATTTATACAACTCTCTAAATTTTATCAAAAAAACAAGGGACTGTCCCCTATATTAGAGAAAGTCCCTTACCCTTGTATTTGTAATACTTGCTTCAAATAAATTTTTAAATTGTCATTTTGCTCAACAATCTTTCCTGTATCAAAGCCTAACACCAGCTTATAAAGTACCATGCCATCAGTTAGGTTAATCGTAAACATCACGATCGACTCTAGATCTGTCATAGGCTTAAATTCTCCACGATCCACACCAGCTTGGAGGAATTCTGTAAAAGCTGCCTTATTTCGCTTCAATCTTTCTTGGATATACGGAGATCGATCTGTCTCACGCGAGCTCATAACAAAATATTCAAATGCCACTGCAGCAAAACCTAGATTCGGATTCTTCATTGCTTCAACACGCTCATCCAAATAAGTCTCTAGTGCATCCCACGCTGTTTTATGTTCGTTGAGAAGTCTCTCAAAATAATCTTTAATATTCTGGTCGTTCTGATCGTTAATCGCACGAAACACCTGTTCAGTAGAAGAAAAATATTGATAAACACCACCCCTACTCATATCGGAAGCAGCTACAATATCAGACATTGTTGTCGCTGCATATCCTTTTTCTTCAAACACTTTCTTCGCTGTATCAATTAGCTGCTGACGGCGCTTCACCTTGTATTCGTTCGTCACTTTCGGCAAGTGGATCCCTACTTTCTAAAAGCTTCTTAACTCCAAATGTAGATAATCCCACAACCAATAATAATGCTCCTGATATGATAAATGTGACCGTAACCCCTAAAAGTTGAGACAAGACGCCACCCAGTAGCATTCCTATAATGGTTGCAAGCATTGTCATACTATTAATCGTTCCGAAAACCCTTCCACTGTATTGTACAGGAGTGGCTTTTTGAACACCAACATTAAACGGTACAATGATAGAACCCAATCCAGCTCCTACCATAAAAAATAAAGTCGGAAAAGCAAGATTAATGACCCACATTGGTAATCCAATTAGAAAAGGAGTAATAGCTATAGATACACCAACCAAAGACAATCCCAAGGCTAAAACAAATGTAAGTGAAGGAGGTTGTTTCTTACTCCATATTGCTGACATAATGAAAACCCCAGCACCACTCGCTGCCATCGCATAACCTGCTACATCCACTGGATCCCCTTCAATTAACCTAAGCAAAATCATGATTTGACTATCTGCGATTTGAATGGCAAGCATGGCTAAACTTAAGATGAACAACCCATAAAACAAAACAGGTAACCCTTTTAAAACATTTAATCCACCATTCATACGTTGGAGCATCGTTTCTTTTTCACCTTCATGCTGTTCTGTTTCATCCTTTTCATATAGACTTTTCGGCACACCTATTAAGAGGAGAGCTGAAAGAATGAACGTGAAAGAGTCAATGTAGAACGCAGTTGTAACTCCGATCGATGATACGAGCACACCACTCAGCATAGGACCTACAATTTTTGAACCATTGTTGATCATGGCACTAATCCCCATCGCCTGCTGCATGTGATCATCGGATACAATCTCTTTTAACTTCCCATTTTTAGCAGGAACAAAAAGTGCTCCGAACATCCCTTTCAAAATAAGCAATACGTATATATGCCATAAGGATGTAGCAAACACGAACCCAATCACAACGATTGCTCGAATAATATCTGACAATATCATTAGTTTTTTACGATCGAATTTATCAGCATAAACCCCAGCAATTGGACCAAATAAAATCATTGGAACAGCAATACAAAGCATGACTCCTGACATTTCCATAGGGGATGCGTTCCACTTAAAAGCGACCAAAGCCATTAGAGCTAGCATATCCAACCAATCCCCTAAGTTTGAGACAATTTGTGACGCTATAAGATATAGATAAGGCTTATTTCTAAACAACCCTTCCTTCACTTCTTCTTCCATATTAAACTCCTCCTCTATAATAAATGACACTAACGTCGTTAACCGACAACCTTGTCATTTATTATAAACGACACTGATGTCACTTTCAAGTGGAAACAAGCCTTATTTTGAAATTTTTTCTTTAAATATAAAAAAACGCTTGGTTTCCCAAGCGTTTTCAGGGTTTAAGCATTTGATTGTTCAATTGCTTTTTTCATATATTGCAGGTGATCTCCATCTTCCTTTTTCATAATTCGTTTAAATACCGGTTTGACTAGCTTCATTTTTAATGTTGAAGCGTTGATCTCACATTCAAAGCGAATCTTAGTTTCTCCGTCTCTTTCTGTAAACGTGTAATGATATATGGTTGTTAGACCTTCCAGTGAACTTTTTACAGAATACTTTTCATTTGGCTTATACTCTACAACCTCAATGACAGATGAGGCTTCTTTTCCTCTAATTTCACGTGTTTCCCTGTATTGAGTGCCAACTCCTACAGGACCTTCTGTAAGTTTCTCTATTTTTACTACATTGGGCATTACATCTGTAGAATGATCCATATTTGCAGCGAATGTAAAAACTTCATCTTTAGGTTTTGCGATTGTGACTTCATCTGAAAATGCTGGCATGTAAATTCCTCCTCCAAGTTGGTGTCTATGCGGTAGGTCCCCTTCTCAGACATCCACTCTCTCCTTATATATTCTTGATGTACCCGTCTTTTCCTTTAAATCAATTCCCTTTAAAGCTATTTCTTGTAATGAGTAGTTTCATAGATTTATAATTAAAGGAGGAAAAATATAGAAAACTCCGAACTTATTACAGAGGAGGTTACATAACATGAAATGGGCAAAGAGTCTGATTCTTACCCTGGTGATCATGACTTTTGGTTTTGCTGGAAATGTTGATGCAGCTGAAGGAGATTATGAAGAGCTATCATGGGAGAAAAAGCACGAATTATTAACGAACATTGCCATTGAATACAATATTCCACCTGAGATATTGAAAGCAATTGCAACGGTAGAAAGTGATATGATGCAATTTAAGGATGGGGAAATCAGAGTAAGTGATGATGGTGGTATCGGGATGATGCAAATCACAAATTCAGACTTTGATTTTGATGAGGAGAAGCTGAAAACAGATACAGCCTATAATATTGAGGCTGGAGCTAAGATTTTAGATGCTAAGTGGAAGTTGATGGATTCAGGGAACCTTCCTGAAATTAACGGAGCAAACAACCGTCATATTATTGAACAATGGTATTTTCCGATTATGGCTTACAATGGGGTATCTAACAGAAACAATCCAGATAACGAAGACATTGATATAACTTATCAGAAAAAAGTATTTAATATCATTGAAAATAAGAGTTTTGTAGATATAGCCGAAACGCCTGATAAATTTGGGTTCGGGTTAGAAAACGGTGACTTAAAATTTAACGATCTTGAATACAAGTGGGAAGAGGCAGATGCGTACACAACGCAAATGTTTGAAAAAGGCGATAAAGTCTTTGTCATGAACAATGTCGACCTTAATGTAAATGATCTTGATTATGGAAATTTACGCTCTCAATTAGATTTCTCTAGCGCTGTCACAATGCGTGTTCCTTACTACACAGAATTAGAAATCACTGGTGGCCCTTATTTCGAAAACAGTACATTCGACAATCAATTCATCACTTATAAGGTTGAGGGTAGTAACATCAGTGGTTATATGTCTTCTTCTAACCTCCATCCAATGGACAGTTTACAAGGAGAAATCAATTGGGAGGAAGCCCAAAACAATGTAGCCATTGATAAAACGTGGGAAGTTGAGATGAGTACTCAAATTGATCCTGCATCTGTTAATGAACGTAATGTCTACATGGTTCGAGAAGATGGCGTTGGTATTCGATCTGATGTTTCCTTAACTGAGGACGGTAAACATATTTTAGTTGAACCACAGTATGACTACATGCCGGGCCAGAAATATACGCTACACATTAAAGATTTAATATCTGAACAACTAGGTAATAAAATGAAGAAAACAACTGCAATGAATTTTGAGGTAGAACAAGCTTACACAGATCAACTGGAAGAAGACCAAGTTAACTTTAAAGCTTCTTTAAACCAAAAAACGTTCTCTGAAGATGATCGTATTCGTGTAACAGCAACGATTGAAAACAATGGAGATGAAGCATATATCCACCAAGGTTCTTCCACTTGTGATGATGAAATCTTTTTCTTCATTCAACAAGATGGAGAAAGAGCGCAATTTGTAGGAACAGGAGATGTTGCACCAAGAGATTGTACAACGGATATGGTGAACATTGAGCTAGAAGCAGGAGAAAAACGAACTGCTTATGCAACATTTGATTTGGAAACCGAAGAAATCGGCACACTTGATCCAACGACTGAAGCAGCAAAAAGCGGTGAGTACACGTTAATTGCTCGTTATGGAGATAAATTAATCGAGATGCCGTTTGTCGTTAAATAATTTCATGTAAAAAGACGCTTGGTCCTTGCCAAGCGTCTTTTTTATACTGTATTCATTTATCCTTCTATACTTCTCCACAACGTAAGTGAGGCATAACTTCGATAAGGCTCCCACCCCTGACTCATTTCAGTTATTTCTGGGATAGAAGGTTTGGAATCTCGTTCAAAGTAAAATTTTAAAGCATTTTGAATACCAATATCGGCTTTAGGAAGTAAATCCGCTCGTCCAACTCCAAATAGCAGCCAATTTTCAACGGTCCACGGACCAAGGCCACGAACTTTTGTTAAGCGCTTCATGACCTCTTCATCATCCTTCTCGGCTAACTCCTCTAAATCCAACTCACCATCTACAATCAACTTAGACGTATCAATAACATATTCTGCTTTTCGTTGGCTAAATTGCAATTCACGGAGTTCAGTATAATCAATTTCCGCAACTCGCTCAGGGGTTGGATAGAACCACACGCCATCAATCTGCTCCCCATATTGTTGAACAAATCGTGTACTAAGCGTAAAAGCAAACTTCATGTTCAACTGCTGATGAATAATCGTCTTCATTAAACAATCATAGAGATGAAAGTCTTTTACAATGGGTGTGCCAGGATGAGCATTGAAAAGCTGATCTAAATTTGTATCAAGAAAGTGCTCATGAATCTTCTCTAAATCACGATCCCATTGAAATAAGTTATGAATGTGAGCTAGTAGTTCTTCTTTTCGATCTATGGATTCACTATAGATTCGAAACTTAGGTTCACTCGTTGTTCCGTGAGCTTCCACTCGAACCACATGACGCTCATTCCCCAATGTAACAGGAATGTCTACCCATCGCTCATCTCTATTCAATTTACATAAAGGGTCTAGACTGAATCGAAGCAGTGTATAATCAAAATCATAAAAGCTCTCAGCTGTTACGTCTTCTTTCCACATAATCTCTCCTCCACTTCAACATCTTATTACTTAGTTGCTGCAAAATAAGGTTCGCAAGCCGAACGAATATAATCTGTGAAATTCACGACTGTTTGAGCACGCATTAGCGTTGAAGAGAATAAAGACTCTTCCTCATTATCAAATCGTATTCTTAAGGCTTCATCTAAAACAGGATACCAATCTTCACTGACCCAATCCTTTGCTTCTTGCATCGCTTTAGTTTTCGGAATGATCTCACCTTTTTTCATGGTGCATAAAATACGGGCATTTGTTTCAACACAAGATAAAACCCAGTCATCCTCTAAAAATTGCTGGAGCTTTTTCTCTTTCCAATAGTGTTCAATATTGTAGCGCATCGCTTTTTGAACATCGCTCCACTCCAGATGTAGAGGAAGCTCTTCTACAGGTGTTCCTTTTACCGTAATTCCATGGTGCTTCATAATCCACCACGTTACAGCATTGATATCCCAATGTCCTTCTTCAAGGTTCCCATCTGAAATATATAAATAAGGATCCAGTTCATAGTTTGACTTTCCGAGGTTTTCCTCTTTTATATAAACACCATCAAAACGGTTACCATAAGGGTGCTGACGCAGGTTTTCATGAACATCTTCTAAGGTTTTTACTTCATCCTCTTGAATAGGACGGTTGAGTACTACCACAAAGTCAATGTCACTTCTTTCATCTTCAAATGAACCCAATGCAATCGAGCCATATAAATAAACACCTTTAATCAAATCATTAGGCAATTGATCTAATTCTGATGAGAATTTATCCATTAAAGGTTTTAAGTTTTCTGGGATCATCATTGCACCTCCGCATTATTCTACTTGTACGTAAGGTTATATGAAATAGAAGCCATTGTAAACGAATGTCCCTTGAGGTAGAACAAAAGCGTATGCGCCTGATTAGCAATGAAGGGACTGGACTCGGCCCCGACCTCTTTAAAAAGTTATACACTAGCCACCAAATTTTATAATTTTCTAGTGCATTAAAAAACTAGAGCCTTCAATAATGAAGAGCTCTAGTTCATGAAATCTGCCATAGGATCTGGTAGTATCTGTTTCAACACCAAGTCGTCCAGACTTTTAAATGTGTAACCCTGTTTTTGTAAGTCCTCTATGATACGTTCCAATGCTTTAGCGTTATCTTCAGAAACAGTATGCAACAACATGACAGCACCAGGATGGATCTGTTTCATCACACTATCGTAAGCGTACTTCCAACCTTTTTGACCATTTGTATGCCAATCCACGAAAGCTAGTGACCAAAACATATTAATATATCCTAACTCTTCAGATATTGCCAAACTTCTTTCACTAAATGTCCCGCGTGGAGGGCGTAAATATTTCATCGAATCCTGATCGGTAATATTTGCTACAGCCTGTTCAACCTTTACTAGCTCATTTTTAATGCGATCTTTACTCATTTTCGAGAAATCAGGATGACTCCATGAGTGATTACCAACAATATGTCCTTCATTTACCATACGCTGAACAAGCCCTTCAGCACTCTTTATATAATGACCCGTTACAAAAAAAGTGGCTGGTACTTCCTTCTCTTTCAGAACATCTAATATATCATCTGTGTATCCCTGTTCGTAGCCGTTATCAAATGTTAGATAAAGAACCTTCTCTCCTGATGGATCGATATGGTATCCCCCATACTTTTTCAAAAGGTCTCCATAAAATCCAGTTTTGGGTGGCTTATGATTTCTACTCTTTTCATATCCCCATCCGTAACTATTATCTCCGTACGCATGCATATTAGAAAAAGGCATAAAACTAAGGAGGATGGCAACTAATATTACATGTAATAACCTCATCGAGTTCACCCACTTTTTTATTTAGTGTTCGATTCGATAAGGATTTTATGCATTTAAAAAGCCTGTTCTCTCCAAGGAGAAAACAGGCTTTTACTTCATTTACAGGATAACAGCTGCTAACCAGCCGAATAAGAATAATGGGATGTTGTAGTGTAGAAACGTAGGTACACAAGTATCCCAGATGTGATTGTGTTTTCCGTCTGCATTTAATCCTGATGTAGGACCAAGTGTACTATCAGAAGCTGGTGAACCAGCATCACCTAGTGCACCCGCTGTACCAATTAATGCCGCAGTTGCTAATGGTGAAAAGCCTACTGCCGTACAAATTGGCACATATAGAGCTGCAAGGATAGGAACCGTAGCAAACGAAGATCCGATCCCCATTGTAATAACTAAACCAACTACTAATAGGACGAAGGAGATAATAATTTGGTTATCACCTAATGCTCCGGATGTTTGATTGACTAACGCTTCAACGGAACCAGTCGATTGAAGAACATTTGCATAACCAGAAGCTACAAGCATAACAAAAGCAATGGTTCCCATCATACCAATACCTTGTGACATGATTGAGTTTCCTTTATTAAGCGGAACAACATTCATCATTCTTGTTAAGCCTTGGAATAGATACATAAATACAAGTCCTGTTAGTGCTCCTAAAATCATGCTTCCATAATATAATTGTGCAATGAGTGCAAAAACAATAGCTACTAGAGTTAATACGTGGCGAAGACCAAATTTCTCTCCACTAAGATCTTCTTCCGCCTCTTCTTGAGCCTCTTCTGCTTGGTCAACCGTACGCTCACGGGATTTACGATAAGTAAAGAATACCGCAATGAGTAGACCAAGAATCATTCCTGATCCAGGAAGTAGTAAAGATTGTGCTATTCCACCAAGTGAAACATCAGCACCATTTTGTTTCATAGCATCTTGAATAGTCTGGTGGAAGATTAATCCAAAACCAGCTGGAATCATAACATATGGAGCTTTTAAGCCAAATGTTAATGCTGACGCAACACCACGTCGGTCAATCTTCATCTCATCAAATAGTTTTAATAATGGTGGAATTAAAATAGGAATAAATGCAATATGCACCGGAACTACGTTTTGAGATAAAGATGCGACTCCAGCAATAACAAGAAGCAGCGTAGCACGCTTCCCTCTCAATACAGAAATTAAGTTACGAACTAATATCTTTGTGATTCCGGAATAGGAAATTGTTACGGCAAATGCTCCAAGCAAAATATAACTTAATGCTGTTTTTGCTTGACCTCCCATTCCTTCTACTAACGCTTTAACTGACTCTGTAATGGATAAGTCAGCCATCAAACCTCCTGTTAATGCAGCTGCAATAATGGCAAAAATCACATTAACACGAAGCAAGCTTAAAATTGTCATAACCAATACGGATACGACAACAGCCCATGCAAGCATATATTGTACCTCCTCTGAATCTATAAACACATAGTATTTTATTGCGTTATCTCTCTAACGATTTAATATAATAAAGCACGGAAACAAAAAAATCAACCCACAATCTTTAAAAAAGTGGGAGGTTAAAAACTGCCGTCATTGGTTAACTTACCCAAATAATGATAAAAGCTAGTGATATTGATGATGCTGCCAGAGCAACTTTCTCTGTAAAGGTAAGAGGTGTCTTTGCTCGAACTTTATAGTAAAACCTCATGAGCATAAACATAAACCAGAAACCAATGACTGGTGATAATATGTAGATCCATTCGTTCAAAGAATCACTTCCTATCTTGAAAAATAAAAAAGGACAGATTAACCTGCCCCTTTCTAATGTTAACCAACCCCACCAACAGTAGGGTCATACATCATTTGTATAGAATCATCACTGCTCTTAGCCGTTACTTCTGCAATATTTTCAGTAAGATCAGAAGTAAAAGAAATTGTAATAGTTAATAATACTGCACTAATTAGCATGGTAATTTTTTTCATTTTCATTCCACCCCCTTTTTTTTAATTCTAAATAAGGTAACCTTGCAAAAAACTGATCATTTCGCTCATTTAAAAATCTTTTATAAGAGCTTAATAGTAAACTTATGTCATTAGCTGCTAACCCATAATAATAATCTTGAAAAGGAGTTCGTTTTTCTATATCTTTAAGTAGCTTTATAGCTTTTTCATTATCACCTGCAGCAATAGCTAAATGAGCTTGTTCAGCTATATCATTTGTAGAAATCCCTTGGTACTTTCCATTAATTGCTGATATAAAAGGAATCACATTATTATCAATAGCTTTTACGTAATAATCTAAATCATAATCTAAAGCAATTTCTCTAGCGCAGTTCACATGTTCTAATGCTAGATCAAAATCTTCAAAGATATAAGTTTCACTCAAGTGAATATGCATAAAGCATTTTTTCTCTTGATTAAATATATTATCAATAATATTGTGAGCATAATTTCTAGCTATATCTACTTCATTCCTCATCCAGTGAAAGAGGAATAAAAGTTCATTCTCTCTCAATTGAAAATAAATTCTAAGAAGGGTGTCATCAATATTTAGAAGTAATGACGTTAACTCTTCCCTATAATTTTCTATTACATCGAACTCACACAAATCTATATGTCCATATATCTTTATAAAAATAAGTAAACATCGTAAAATCTCATCATCGGTTTCGTAATTATCAACAAAAGATAATACTTCACCTCTATATTGCGCCATTATTTTCCTATGAAGAATGAAGTCGTAAACTTCTCCCCAAGCCACATTATTCTGATTACTTGAGTCCTTATTTATATTTACAAGAGTTTTTAATTCTTCCCTAAACCCATTCATATACAAAAACTCCATACCCACGCGCTGATTCTCGTAAGTCTGGCAATTTAAGCAAAATTCCTTTGTAAGGAAGATCGTCGTTTTTTCATCATATTTCTTCGATAATTCCTGTAGTACTGAAAACAGAGAGGGTTCGTTTTCCCCTATCATGTCTTGAACCGTTTTCAGTTGCTCAGAAGAAAAAACCTGTGTGCTGTTTTCTTCATTTCGCATAGTTTTGGTCCCCTTATATGTATAAGATTAGTTTTCAAGCAGCTTTATTTAAGACGTTAAGCCCATTTACAATAAACTACCTATACGGGTAATTACTCATAGTTGCGAAAACGTCAATGCCTCTGAAATCCTATCTTAGTATTTATATTAATATAAAATAGGATATTTCGCTATCCAAAATATTATAAATTGCTCAAAATATATCATTTATACCAAAAAAGAACTAACTTTACATCAGTATAAGTAGGCCTTTATACTTATGAGAGTTTAAATGAATTTAATAAGATTTTAAAGCTATATTTATTTAAGCGTTTACACTTAGCATTATACTTGTTTCTTCATAATAGTTGAAGTAAGAAGGTATAAAAATAAGCCAGTTCGAAATCGAACTGGCTTATCAACACTTATTTACACTGTTCTTCAAGTTCTTCTAACATAGAAATAAGCTTATCAACATCTTCAACGGAGGTCGTCTCTGGATCCATTTCGTCGATACGGCTCATGAATGTAGAAAGACGTAATTTTAACTCTTCAATTTTTGTTTCGTTATTCATGATAGACTCCTTTATCTATTAATAAAATTCGTTTGTGAGTAACTCTGCCTTCTATATCGTAGTAAAAATCCCTTCATTTGTCTAACCCACCTAGTCACGTTTATAGAGCATTTTTTTCGCCCATGCTATAATGAGTTACACGTGACAGCGTTAGGAGGTTTAATGATGTTCAATTTAGATGAGGCTGCTTGGGATGATACAATAACCGATTTTTTGAGTAACGGTTTTGTCCAATTCTTTGGTGTAGTCATTCTAACGTATCTTGCTATCTTTATTATCAAGCGCTCGGTTCGTTCCTTCTTCAGTAAGACTTCATTTATCGAAGAACGAAAAGAGAAAACGCTTGAGTCGATGATCAGTTCCACGATTAATTATACCGCTACAATCGGATTAATTATCTTCGCACTGACCCTCCTCGGTTTAGAAGTTGGATCTGTTTTAGCTGGTGCAGGTGTTTTGGGAATCATCTTGGGTTTTGGTGCACAAAGTATCATTAAGGATTTGCTAGCAGGCATTTTCTTTTTATACGAAAAGCAGTTACATAAAGGTGACTTCATTGCCATTAATGATAAGTTTTTTGGAACGGTCGAAGATATTGGACTCCGTTTTTTAAAGCTTCGTGAATGGAGTGGTAAGCTACTTACTATTAGCAATGGACAAGTGAATTCCATTGAAAACTATAACATTGACCATATGCGTGTTATTGAAAAGGTTACAGTCAGCTTTCAAGAAGATCCTAAAAAAATCTATAAACTCTTAGAAGAAACATGCGAGCAGTTAAATGATGAACTTGCCCATTACTTAAAAACAGACCCTGCCGATCAGCCAATCCAGCCATTTCAACTTTATGGCATGACATCCCTTAATAGTGACCACCGTGGTTATGAGTACACAGTGCTTGGATTAACAGAGGATCTGGTTTATTGGACAGCTTCAAAAGAAACACGCAGAATCATAGCCGAAAAGATGTTTGATCATAATATTCAAATGTCTTTGCAGCATATTGAACTACCACAATCACAATCCGCTACTCCCCAAGAGGAGTAAGTGGATTTTTCTTTATTGTGCCCGGAATGTAATCGAAAGTCGGTCCTGTACGGGAATCCATGCTCCTACATCTTTCGTTTCCACATTTTGAATAACGATCTTCGTTTTAGACCCCTTCAGCTTAAGATAAACTTCCCCAAATGTAACCTTTCCCTGTTCATGCACTGCTGGGGCATAGGCTTCTAATATCCCTACCTTTTTACTGGGAACCCCATAAGAGAGGTTCATATCTGTTCCTTCTCCAATAACAGTGTCAAAAGCTAAAGGTAGTTCTGCTCGTTTCTGTGCTTCGAATAACATCATTTCTTTAATTTGATTTGGATAATCTACCTTCTCTGTTAAGGCACCTCTTACTGCTCGCTCTTTTTCTTGACTATAGTGAATGTTTTTAGATTCATAACCATCCTGATTATCTTTTTGGTTCGTATTGATCTTTTGATACTGCCAATTGATACTTTGCTCTTTTGTTTCATAATTCAATGGCCATTCCCCCATATAGATCATGCCTCGATACCCTATTGCAAGAGGAGATGGCTGTAAATCTGTTTCGTTCAACATTTTGATAAGTTGCGGATTATTGATTTGTACTTTTGCATCTTCTAAAAGTTCTTTGGTCAGTTCATTCGGTTTAACCTGTTCCTTCATAGATGGTGTGTTTGGATAGGTGTTTTCCTTCGAGATATCTAAGACGGAACTTAAAAAGTTGCGCACCTCTTCTCGCTTAGTCTCTTCACTCTCTGCATGAATCATTTCGGTTTGGAAAAGCGATAGACAAAGAATAAAAGTAATAGCTCCCCGCTTCATCAATACGTTCATGTGAACTCCATCCCTTCTAACGTTTTCTTTTATGTTTTTCAATAGAAGGAAAAATTATGTATTAAAAAAGCATGAGATCTAGACAACATCCAATCTCATGCCTTCTTTCTATTTTTAACGTATTTCTTCACCTAAGAGTCGACCAAGCACATGCTTCGCTTTCGGATCGAAAAATTGAATAGTTGGACCAATCATAAATAGAATCACGACTGTTCCAATCCCAATTGGACCTCCAAAAAGAAACGCCATTAATAAAGCAAAAGCTTCAGTCAACGTCTTAGCTTTTGTTATTTGTAAGTTGAAGCGCTTTTGTACAGAAACCATAAAGTTGTCAATCGGAATTAATGGGAGCTTAGGCTGAATATAAGTGGCAATTCCGAGCGATACAAATACAACTCCAATTAAAAGAACAACTAACTGAACAGGAAAACTAGTAAATGCCCAATCCGCCATGAAAAACTCTAACCAAAAGTCTATCATAGGCCCTAAGATCGTTACGGTGATTAATGCTAAAAAATCAGGACGTTCTTTGGCTAACAGAGCATTAGAAACGATTAAAACCATCCCCACTATAATGACCCATGTTCCAACAGTCAGTCCGATTTCATCTTCTAAACCAACATTTAATGCATCCCAGGCACCCGCACCTAAATCAGCTTTAATGGTAAGGCTTATACCAAACGATAGAATTAATAAACCGAATATAAAAAATAATGAACGTATTGTAAACTTTTTCATAAATTCCCCTCTAACTTTTATATGATTTCGTTAATTCGTGATTTTCCATTTGTATATCTTATCATAAAAAGATTGAGGGTGGCTTTAGTATTTTTTGTATAGTAAAAAGTTGAAACTTTTAAAATCTTCATAAAAAAGGACCTTACCTAAAAGATAAGGACCCTTCTGCTTATAAAGATAATTCGATGCATTCAAGTGTTTCTTCAATCTCAATGCTGTCTTTCACGGACTGAACCATGGAACAGTTTTTATAAGATGTTGCTAAGTTTTTGTACATCTTGTCTTCGTCTAAATGATGGCCTTTGACAACATAGTGTAGTGAAATTTTTTCAATGCGATTTGCTTCATCGGCGTTTCGCTTCACATCTGCTGTCACTTTAATATCCTCGTATTCAACACGTTGTTTATCTAAAATTTTACGAAATACGGAAAGACTACAGCTTGCTACGGATGAGACCATAAGTTGATATGGACGAAACCCTTTCTCTTCATCTGGAGAGATATTGAGTTGACCGTATTCTGTAGATGTTCGAATACCTTCGTTTTTAAGATAAAAATGTAATTCTGACATGAGATCACTCCTCATTGAAAAGTAGTCTATTACAATACTCTACTTATATTGTAACCGAATAAAGAGGGTTCATAACGTCTTTTACTTTCTTATGTCGTAGAACCCCTAAACACTTTGCCACAATCCCAGGATTTCAGCAAGATATCAGCTTCGTTTTTTCTTGCTATTTTCTAGGTTGGTTAGTAGCATAAACAATGGAATGCTGCACTTCATATAAGGATGATTTTCATGTCACAACAACGCTTTCGTTTTCTTGTTTTAATTTTATTAGTTACGATATCTGGATTTACTCAGGGGATGCTCTTACCTTTAATCGCCGTTATATTAGAACAAAACGGAATATCCTCTTCTATAAATGGTCTTCATGCAACTGGGCTTTATATAGGCGTTTTAATCGCGTCACCTTTTATGGAAAAACCATTACGTAATATTGGGTATAAGCCTATGATTCTTATGGGTGGAGCACTTGTTTTTGTATCCATGTCTTTCTTTCCTTTTTGGGAGTCGCTATGGTTTTGGTTTATTTTACGAGTGACTATTGGAATTGGAGACCATATGCTACATTTTGGTACTCAAACGTGGATTACCACTACTGCAGATGAGGACAAGCGTGGTCGTAACATTGCACTCTATGGCCTTTTCTTCGGAGCTGGATTTGCAATTGGGCCTCTAATGACTCGTCTTGTGTCCATTAATATTGCGGCACCTTTTCTTTTATCAGCCGGGTTAAGCATAGTCGTTTGGTCTCTAATGTTTCTTGTCCGCAATCAATTCCCTGAAGATGAAGAGAGTTATTCAACATCTTCCAGTTCGATCACACGCTTTGCAGAAGCCGGGAAACTTGCCTGGGTTGCATTTCTACCTCCATTTGCATATGGATTTTTAGAGGCTGCGCTTCATGGGAGTTTCCCTGTGTATGGGATGCGTATCGGACATGATGTTGATACTCTATCTCTCATTATCCCTACATTTGCAGCAGGTAGTTTGATTTCTCAACTTCCTTTGGGAATTTTAAGTGATCGTATTGGACGAAAAAAAGTGCTTTTAAGCGTCTTGGCAGCTGGAATCATCTGTTTTTTCGCTGCAGCCTATTTAGAGGAATCAGTCATCTGGCTATTCATTCTATTTACACTCTCCGGTATATTTGTAGGATCAATCTTTTCGCTTGGCATATCCTATATGACGGATATCTTACCCAAAAGACTTCTTCCAGCCGGAAATATTATGTGCGGAATTGCCTTTAGCATAGGGAGCATCATCGGCCCTTATACAGGCGGAGTATTTATTGAACTTTTCCCAGAGTTATCATTTTTCCACGTAATTACAACGATGCTCGTATTAATCACAATTCCAATTGTTTTTTCTGAAAAAGAAAACCGAGCTCTTGCTTCTACTTAAAGAAGGAGAGCTCGGTTTTTTAATACTTCTAATGGCTGGGCTATAATAGGAGGCTTAAATTCACGATGAACTCGATCGATAATGGTTGTCAGTTCACTAATAATCTTCTTCGATTCATTGTAGGAATAGTTAGTGGTTAATATGGTTAATGCATAAGGGCTTTCCCCTAATACAATGGCTGTATCATTTGATATGTTATACATCGGAATCATCCCCACCTTATGTGCTACAGGCTGCTTCACTCCTTGTGGAATACCATGATTGTATGCTGTATTCTGTAACCACTTGAAAACTTGTTCCGCTAATTCACTTTCCTCTTTAATCCTATATAAATGCTTCAAATATAGTGTGAGATCATTTGCACTCGTATAGTTCTTGCCGTTTGGATAGGCATAATCCGCGCCGAGTTCTTCCATAAAATTGATGAACTTTTGCCTTCCCACATGCTCACGAAGCATAATGTAAGCAATGTTATCACTATGTACGAGCATTTTTTGAACAAGGTATTCAACAGTGTACGTCGTTCCTTCTTCATTAAATTGAATCACACCACTTCCACCGTAATGATGATAAGAGCGGTAAGTAAGCTTCTGGTCTAAATCAATCTTTTCACTCTTAGCTAGTTCAATGATTAATAATGCTAACGGTAACTTAATCGTACTAGCAGCTCTTTTAGCAAGGCTTCCCCCTTTTGAAACAAACTCTCCTGTTTGTAGATTTTCATAACGAAATACGACACGATCAGTATTTTTCCCTAAATATTTCTCAATTTCTTTATTCATTGTATGTTCTAAAGAATGAGGAGCTCCTTCTCCAAAAACGATTTGAGGAAAAATACCTCCTATTAAACAAAACACACACAACATTATTACTTTTCTCATGTAACACACCCTTCCTCGACCTAATTGAATCTATCAAATATGGAAAAAGAATGTTGTCATAATTTGTAATACAAACTATTTTTCTAGAACTTTTTATTTAATTCCCTCTCTCAATAAAATTTTCCAAGCACGAATCACCGCAATTTGAATGTAATAAGAAGAGAACTCTTTATTTACATTCATAAAAAGGGGAATGGTAATGACGAAATTTCAGTTAATTCCACATCAGATTGATGAGATCCTTGAAGAAACAAATGAAATACCTGAGGGTGTCGAGATGATCGGAGCTCCTAACCAATGGGAAGAAGATACTTATGGAAACGATACGGTCATTGCAGTAATTGATACTGGATGTGATGTGAACCATCCAGATTTAAGAGACTCCATCATTGGAGGTCGAAATTTTTCTGGAGGAAATCCTCGTAATATATTAGACAAAAATGGCCATGGCACACATGTTGCAGGCACAATAGCCGCCTCTTTAAATGGGCATGGTGTTGCAGGGGTAGCTCCTAAAGCAAAGTTATTAATTCTAAAGGTAATGGATGATAAAGGAACGACAACCTATCAAAACCTGGTTAAAGCTATCCGTTATGCCACACGTTGGAGAGGTCCGAACAAGGAAAAAGTAGGTGTAATCTCTATGTCTCTTGGTGGACAAAAAGATTATGCTTCCTTACACCGTTCCATAAAAAATGCTGTTAAAGAAGATATTTTAGTGGTATGTGCAGCTGGTAATTCAGGGGATGGAAATGCTAGAACACCAGAGAGACTCTACCCTGGTTATTATGACGAAGTTGTTCAGGTTGGTGCAGTGGATTTCGATGCTAAGATGGCAGACTTTACAAACACAAATGATGAGATTGACCTTGTAGCACCAGGAGTAGGCATTCGTTCAACGTATTTAAATGGGCGATATGCAACACTATCAGGCACCTCTATGGCCACACCTCATGTTTCAGGGGCAGCAGCTTTACTAATAGACCAACACCGACAGGAAGATATTGAACTCACTGAGGATGAGCTCTTTGAAGCATTAACTGAGCATACGAAAGACCTTGGTTATTCACGTGAGGTTGAAGGAAATGGCATGATTTACTTCAAGGATATCTTTGAAGAATAGCGTATAGTTGTTCATAATAAAACTCTTCTAGTCTCACTAGAAGAGTCGATTTTTTTTCGTGCTATGAAAGTCGAATCGATTTTCTAAATATTCTTGGAAGAACGCAATAATAACGCAAATTGGCCAGTAAATTAAAGCAACCAATATATACATTGTCATAGAGTCTGCAGTACGACCAACTACGATTTGAGCTTTTTGTAACATTTCAGGAACGGAAATAACAGCTGCTAGTGAAGTTGCTTTGACAAGATCTAAAAACACATTTGTCAACGGTGGCAGTGATACCCGTGTAGCTTGTGGGACAATGATTGATGTCAACGTTTGCCAGAAGGATAGTCCAAGCGCACGTGCAGACTCCCACTGCCCTCTTGGAACACTGTTGATGGACCCACGAATAACTTCAGCAATATAAGCTGCTGAATTCAGACCGAATCCTAAAACGGCAGCTGTAAAGGCTGATAAAGTCCACCCCATAAATGGTAGACCGAAATATAAAATAAATAAAAACACTAGAATCGGCGTCCCTCGCATAAAGGAAATATATAATCTAGAAGGCCAACGAATGAAAAACTTGGAGGAACTACGCCCTAATGCTAGGAAAAATCCAATCAAGAGTCCCATCCCCATCCCTAAAAAGGAAATAGCAATGGTCATCGGAAGTCCTTCTAACACTTTGGGAAGGCTTTCCCATGCCAGTTGTGGGTTAAATAGTCGATCAAATTGAAGTTCACCGAAAAATTCAAACATAATAATCAATGCCCCTTCTTTTGGAAAAGCGCAAGCGCCAGTTTAGCAACGAAGGGACTGGACTGAGCTCGTAGTACGATTAACCAAACTTGCTGAATGGCAAGCCGACAGGCGCAGACAGAAGCTTAGTTGCCGTAGTACTTTCACCTAGAAATTTTAACTACGTCGATTTTCTTCCTTGTTAAAATTTCATGTTACAAACGTGTAAAGGAAACACGATTAACAAAGTGAATCGATGTTGACTTATCGTACGGAGGCGAGGGAAGTCCCTTCGTTGGTGGGCGCTGGAGCTAGACACCTAAGCGCTATAACTTAAATTTTCATTACTCGTTAGAAAAAACATCTACCATTGCCCCAGCAACAGTAGATGTCTATAATCACTTACTTATCGAAGCCTTCGATTTTCTTAATGTCACCTTCTGGTTTCGTAGAAGCATCTTCACCTAAGAAGAACTTCTTAGAAATCTTAGTAAGTGTGCCATCTTCACGAAGTTCAGCTAAAGCTTCGTTAATTTTCTTTTGTAACTCAGAATCTTCTTTACCTAAAAGAATAGCTTGCTCAGTTGGATGCATTCTTAAGTCTGGATGTAGAACTAAGTCAAACTGTGGGAATGCGTTTAGGCCTAATTTTGATAGGTAATAGTCATTAATAATAACATCGGTACGACCGTTGTCTACATCACGAAGGTACACATCATTATTCGCATTTCCGTATGTTACAACTTCAGCACCGAAGTGACGAGCAATATCACTAAATACTGTAGTTGCGCCTCCACCAGCTTTTTTACCTTCAAGGTCTTCTAGAGACTCAATACCACTGTGGTCTTCAGCACGAACGACCATTGTTGTGAAGGAATACTTATAAGGTTCACTGAATTTGTAATTTTTCTTACGCTCTTCAGTTACTTCGATATCGTTAATCGCTGCATCAATACGTCCGCTTTTAACAGCTGCGAATAATCCATCAACGCCAATTTCCTGGAACTTGATGTCAACGCCAAGTTTTTCTCCAACTTTGCGCATCACTTCCACGTCATAGCCTGATAGTTTGTCAGAGTCTTTTGGATAATAAGATGTAGCAACTAATGTGCCAGATGTTCCAACGACCATTTCACCTTCTTCTTTTACTTGGTCCCAAGTCGTTTGTTTATCTTCTGTTTGCCCATTTCCTTCTGCTTCTTCACCAGAACCGCAAGCAGTTAAGACAAGAGCAAACGCTACTGTAAGTATGGATAACCATAAACGTTTTGTCATGTATGTTCTCTCCTTTGTAGTTATAAATCCAAACACCTTCAATAATATAGCAATCTCACAGTATCTTTTCAACCTATCTACTCAATAAACTCAATAAATAATAATAAGGATTTATAAAAGTAATGACTCCACCATTACAACTTGACTTCCTGCAACAATCTGTTAATATAAAATATATACTAAATTAAAATGATTCTAATTAATAACGATTATCACTGTAATGATAACATTCATATATCGAGAATGGTCTAAATGAAACTCATTATCATTCTCAATTAAAAAGAAGGAGTTGAGAATATTGTCATCGGAAGCGAAGCTAGTAAGCTCTCAGCCAAACCAAAACATAACCGAGTCTAAGAAACGACAATCATCTCTTTTTTCAAAAATAAAAGAACATGGTGAGTTAATAGCCGCGATCATTAGCGGAATCATCATACTTACCGCATGGCTCACCGAAGATGTCGTTAGTGAACCTACTAAAATCGGATTATACATTCTTGGCTTTGTAATAGGTGGATTTGCTAAGGCAAAAGAAGGTATCGAAGAAACGATTGAAGACCGTGATTTAAATGTTGAAATGCTCATGATTTTTGCAGCAATCGGTGCTGCATCGATTGGCTATTGGACTGAGGGTGCTGTACTCATATTTATCTTTGCAATGAGTGGCGCTTTAGAAACCTACACGATGAACAAAAGCCAGCGTGAAATATCTTCTTTAATGGATATACAACCCGAAGAAGCTCTACGTGTATCAGGGCAAAACCAAGAAACCGTACACGTATCTGAACTTTCTGTTGGAGACCATATTTTAGTTAAAGCTGGTGAGCGAGTCCCTTCTGATGGTGTCATCATTAAAGGGCAGACTTCATTAGATGAAGCTGCAATCACAGGTGAATCCGTTCCAGTCTCAAAGGAAAATGGAGAAGAAGTTTTTGCAGGGACAATGAACATCAACGGAAGTGTTACGGTTGAGATTACAAAGCCTTCAAACGAAACTCTATTCCAAAAGATCATTCAACTTGTCCAGTCGGCTCAAAGTGAAAAATCTCCTTCTCAGCTTTTTATTGAACGATTTGAAGGAACCTATGTAAAAGTTGTTCTAGTCGTTGTAGCCATCATGATGTTCCTTCCTCACTTCGCATTTGGCTGGAGTTGGCAGGATACCATTTATCGCGCAATGATTTTACTCGTTGTAGCTTCACCTTGTGCTCTCGTTGCATCTATCATGCCTGCAACACTGTCAGCCATTTCAAACGGGGCACGAAACGGAATCCTATTTAAAGGTGGCGTTCATTTAGAAAACCTTTCCCACCTTCAAGCAATCGCATTTGATAAAACAGGTACACTTACAAATGGGAAACCAGTAGTTACAGATACATTTTTCCGAGATGGTGAAAAAGAAGAAACGTTAAGCATTGTTACGTCTATTGAACGTGAATCGAATCACCCTCTCGCCCAGGCGATTGTGCGCTACGGTCAAGAAAAAGGATTAGAACATCATGAAGTGTATGATATGACAGATATCTCTGGTAGTGGTGTCACAGCAAAAGTGAACGGCAAACAATATAAAATTGGGAAGCCGGATTTTGTCGGAAAAGAACAAGCATTTGCTTTCGAGAATGGATTAGCTGAACAATTAGCATCAGAAGGGAAAACTCTCACCTTTATATCTGATGAACAAGGAATCTTGGGATTGATTGCCCTTAAAGATACAGTACGAAAAGATACAAAGCGTGCGATCGAAAGACTTAGAAAAGCTGGCATTTATACGGTTATGCTTACAGGTGACCATGAGACAACAGCAAAAGCAATCGCTAAAGAATGTGGAATTGATAATTATGTAGCAGAATGCCTTCCTGAAGATAAAGTTAAGGAAGTCAAATTGTTACGTGAATCCTTCGATCAAGTTGGTATGGTTGGGGATGGAATTAACGATGCACCAGCACTTGCTACTGCGAATGTCGGTGTAGCTATGGGAGAAGGAACTGATGTAGCGCTTGAAACAGCAGATATAGTATTAATGAAAAACGATTTACCGAAAATCGCAAATGCCCTAACGTTATCAACAAAAATGAATCGAATTATTAAACAGAATGTAGTTTTCTCAATCGCTGTCATCATGCTCCTCATTATTTCGAACTTCTTACAGGTACTCAATATGCCATTAGGTGTAGTTGGGCATGAAGGTAGCACGATACTGGTTATTTTAAATGGGCTACGATTATTGAGATAATACTCTAAGAAGCAGCTTGATCTTGAATCAGGCTGCTTTTTCTATGCACGTTAAGACAGTATGAAATTTTAGCAATGGAGTAATTCGACGTTGTGAAAACTTTGAAATTATGAAGTATAAGCCAAGGCTTGCCAATCGGCAAGTTTTCTTTAAATTCCTTAAAGAGTATGGAAAGTTTTCTCCAAGCCTTATATAATGAAGAGGTTCCATTTTGTCGGATTTTGTAAGTTAAGGGGGGGAGAAAAAATGAATGCATCAACACCTCAATACCATGATACTAACACCCCAGATTCAGAGCACCATATACCTACAGAAGATTCATCAGAAAGCTACCGTACCAAAGCATTAAAAAAGCGTTCACTCTTTTTATTCCCGCTTTCTTATTTTGGATTTGTTTTGGCTCTAGGTTTAGTATTTGGATTTGTTTATACGATTGCGAAACTCGTTTCAACAGGTGGAGACCCGACGAGTTCATTAGAAAATGATTTTATGAGTATGACGTATCTCATGCTTTACTTAGATACGATCGGGTTCATCATTGCCTTTCTGTTATTTAAGTCCGTTCGCCGTTTCACACTTGAAAGTATGAGCTTTGAACCACTGAAAAAAGGAATGACATATGTATGGATCTTAATTGGATTAGGTCTTATCTTAGGGGCTCAATTCCTTGTGTTCTCCGTTTTGAAACTTGAAACACCAAGTAACCAGAACCAGCTATTTGGACTCACACCAGAGAATTTCACAACCCTCAAATTTATTGCCGTGTTTGTCGTTACAGCTGTACTAACACCGATTAAAGAAGAATTCCTTTTCAGAGGATTTTTACTTAGATTTTTCGAAGCTAAATATGCAAAGGCATGGTTAGGATTGTTCATCTCAAGCACAGTATTCGGACTTATGCATTTAGAATACCCACTTGCAGGTGTCACAATGGGCCTTGTATTTGGTGGTTTATATTTAAAAACCCATTCAGTAATGGTTCCCATTGTGGCTCATATCATTTGGAACTCATATGTATGCTTAGTTGGTTTAACCTATTTATTATAAGCTTTAAAAGGTCCAGACGCCAATGTCTGGACCTTTTCTATTAATGATATTGATTCTTTTTATTCGCTGAGCCGCTTGTTTTATGCTTAGATTCGTTTTTAGCTTTTTGCTTTTTATCATGACTATGCTTATTGTTACGTTTATTATTCGCCATACGTAGTGCCTCCCTTTTGGTTGGTACAGGCATATTTTGTCCTCGACCTTGGTCTAATATGAATACCAACCTTTGGATAGCGCACTAAGAAAGGAAAACTCTTCGTTCTTTAAGCATAGCATTTACCTCGCCACCCAAAATGATAATCATTCCAGTAAGGTAAAACCAAATCATTAGAATAATGACGCCACCAAGGCTTCCATATGTAGCTGAATAGGTCATTGCGCTAATATTGACATAAAACGAAAAGATAAGTGAGGCAACTTGCCATGCAACCGTTGCAAACAATGAGCCAAAAAAGGCTTGTTTTACATTAACATGTCGGTTTGGTGCAAGAATGTATAAAGATATGAGTACAAACAAGATGATGATGGAGGATACAACCCATCGTAACGCTCCCCATACAGCTAAAAACTCATCCGATACACCGAACCATGAAAAGATATACAATCCAATCGCTTTACCAAATACGGGTAGTAGTAATGCCACAATAATGACAATAACCATGGCAACGGTTAGTACTATAGCAATAAGTCGCGTTTTGATAAAAGAACGATCCTCTTCCACCTCGTAAGCCCGATTAAATGCTTTAATAATCGCATTTATCCCATTTGAGGCAGACCATATTGTACCAATTAGCCCAATGGATAATAGTCCTCCACTTTTCGTATTTAGATTTTCATTAAACAACTCTAATGCTTTTTCGGGCATATAGCGCGTTAGAGTAATCTGGAAATCATACGGAATTGGAATATATCCCATAAGAGCCACAAGGAAGATCATAAACGGAAAAATAGCTAGCAAAAAGAAGTAGGCTAATTGTGCGGATAAGCCTACTACATCATGCTCTGAAAATCGTTTAATAAAATCCTTTCCAAACCTCAATGCTTTTCGCAAAGTACTCCCACCTGTCGATACTTATCCTTGTAACTGTTTTGGTGGACCTTCTAGCTGTTTAGGAGGCTCTTCATCTATTTGTTCAACCTTAGATAAGTAACCTTCCATTTGATTCAGCGTATCAAGGACATTTTTAATTTGACTATCTAATGTATAGCTCCATTGTTCATATTTTATGCGTAAATCTTGTATAGCATGTGATGGATTTTTTGCATATCCTTTTGCATGACTTCCTGATTGCTTTAAACAATGAACGGTTTTCTTTCGGGTAGGACCATCAATTAATGATAAAGCCATTCCTGCAAAAGCACCAATTGCAAGCCCTTTTAGCATCTTACTTTCTCCCATGGTTGTTCCCCTCCTATTGTAATTGATTAACTTGTTTGATTTCAGACAGTAAATTGTCACAGCCTTCAGTTAATAAGTTATATACATAATCAAAGTTACCTGTGAAATAAGGATCTGGAACATCCTCTTCTTCAACGGATTCTACATAATCCATAATCTTAACCACGGTTATATCATCATGCGCTGCTCGAAAACCTTTTAAGTCTCTCATGTTCTCACGGTCCATCGCCACAATGTAATCAAACTCATCCCAATCACTTTGCTGGACCTGACGGGCGCGCATCCCTTCAGAAGATATTTCAGCTTTCCCTAAGATACCACGTGTTTCTGCATGAGGTGGTTTTCCTAAGTGATAATCTCCCGTTCCTGCTGAATCCACATTGATTTTATCTGACAATCCTGCTTTTTCAACACGGTCACGGAAAATTCCTTCCGCCATTGGAGACCGACAAATGTTACCTAAACATACAAAAAGAACGTTAATCATTTTATCACCTACCACTTTAATCTACTTTGCATCTCTATTATATAAAACATTCCCTTTTCAATCATGGAAAACACATTATTTCCTATGTACTTCTTTCCCATTCGGTAAAGTCTTAAACCTTCTACATTTTAGCAACCCCCTTATCCCATCATATTTTTCGTCAAAACCCTCATAATACAATTAATACGTTTAAATTGACATTTGGATTCTATACAATGTAAGATTAAACACATTATTCATAATAATTCACATAAGTTTAGTTGGTCTTAAAAAAGTTTTTAAGCCTCATTAATGAATAAAAGCATGTATAAAACCGATCGATAAATCGATCGGTTTTTTGTATGCACCATAGGATAAAATCCGCGTTTCCGTTTATACTACATAATGGTTTCTATCCATTAAGATTTTTATAATCCTTATACAGAAAAGGATGAGCATGATTGATCTTAACTTTGTATCTTAGCATATTTCTTATTTTGGTTCTTTCTTTCATCTTTATAACGAAAGCATTAAGTATAAAAGAACTTTCTTTATTTTTAATGATAGGTGTTATCCTGAACTCGCAAGCTTTTACAATACTCATGGAACTTAAGTTGTTTTTCCCTTCCCATAACCCCTATCATTATATTATGTTCTTATTTTATAGAACCTGTTTCATTCCGTTTCTTCTTATATACCTTTTGAACCTCACTGCCTTATTTAAATCCTTCATTGCAAGAGGAACAATCATATTAGCAGCCATTATGTTCCTTATTATATTGGAATCGATCAATTTACTTAATCACTTATACACATACAAAACTTGGTCTATTGTTACTACAATCGGATTTTATGGATGTATGTTACTATTATTTTCTATATTACTACGCTTTATTATGAAGAGGGATGGATTCAATCATGGCATCAATTCTCCTGGTAGAGGAAAAGTTTGATACAAATGATATTTATATTCTTTGTTTCATTTTAATCTCTTACCTCGGTTTATTTTTACTTCCAAAGCTCTTTAACAAAAAGTTGGATACATGTTTAATCATCCTCTATGGAATTTTAAGCGCAACCATCCTGGATAGTTCCATAGGTGCTCACATCTATGATTTCTACGATATTATGGATGGGAAACACTATACGATTATGGATGCAGTTGTGTACTTGCTGTATGGCCCATTTGGTTATTTTTTCATTTATGGTTATAAAAAATTACATATTAAAGGGTTATACACGGTTATATATATAGTGGCTTGGTCTTTATTTAGTTTAGGGGTAGACAAGGTTAATGTTCTTATGGGTGTTTTCACCTTTAAAAACGGTTATCAATTCTTTTTCTCCTTTCCCATCTACTTGTATGTCCAAGCATTTTTGCTGTTGTTTTATAAATTTATTATAAAGAAAAGCCACGTTGCATAAACGTGGCTTTTCTTCATGATTTATATCCGCTTTGTGTTCATCGTAACTATTTATAAAAGGGAATTTAACATATAAAGCTAATTGGGTGATAGACATTAATCAAACGTTTGATCAACTATAGGATTTTAGCGTGTGATGGGTTCTATACACGCTTCATCTTCATTTCGAGCATTGTTCACATGAGTGCTAACAGGGTAAGCCTCTAAACCATCGATTGATAAGGAGCGTAAATAATCATGCAACTCATTTAGATCTCGCTCCTCTTGCTGCATCCACCACGCCTCATCTTCTTTTGGTAAAATAACTGGCATACGTTTATGAATCGGCTCCATAAAGTCATTTGCTTCTTTAGTGAGAATCGTACAGGTTACCAGTTCTTTATCATCTTGTTTCCATCGATCCCACAATCCAGCAAAAGCGAAAAAGGGCCTATCATCCTTATAAATTCGCATCGGTTGCTTACCATTTTCTTCTTTTTTCCACTCATAAAAACTATCGGCCAATATCAAACACCTTTTACGTTGAAGCAGACGCTTGAAGCTCGGCTTTTCATGAGCCGTTTCAGAGCGAGCATTAATCATTTTGTAACCTATTCCTGGATCCTTAGCCCAAAATGGAACAAGCCCCCATTTTAAGTAGCCAGCCCTGTTATTTTCACCATCCGAAATCACAGTTAAAACATTTTGGCGTGGTGCGATATTGTATCGTGGTGCAAATTCTTCAAGCTTATGGTCAATTCCATATTCCTTTAAAATTTCCACTTCATCAGCTAGTAATGTATAACGACCACACATTCAATATCTGCTCCTTTTTAATTCATTATATCCCAGATTATACTCAGGATACCGTTACCCTTGGATGTTTCTTGATTCAGAAGGAATGAATGTCTTCTTTGGTAGTGGTTGTACATTCCCCTCCATCATTTCAAGTGCTTCCGTGATACGTTTCTTTACTAATTCAGCAACTTCTTTTGCATGCAAGTCTTTGTACTCTTCAGGAAAAATCGGATCACATACTTGAATCTCTACTTTGGCTGGCTTTACCTTCCCATCGTTCTCCTCCATGACTCGGTATGTACCCTCTAATGCCACAGGAACGATAGGCACATTCGCTTGAGAAGCCATACTTAGACCTCCCGATTTGAATGGTTTTAATCCTTTTCCAAAATTACGAGTCCCTTCAGGGAAAATCAGAAGAGAATGGCCTTCTTCAAGGTAGTGAATGCCCTGTTGAACAGCCGCTAATGCTTGTTTTCGATTCTTTCGATCAATAAACACACAGTGCATAGCTTCCATCCAGGATCGCACAACTGGGATTTTCTTTACCTCTATTTTGGAGATGAATCCAAATGGTTCCTCAAGATAACCTAATAGCGCCATAATATCAAAATTCCCTTGGTGATTTGATGCAATAAGAACTGGCCCTTCAGGAAATTTCTCATTCCCTTTAATGGAAACCCTTGTTCCAGCAAGTTTCATTGTTTGCCGCGCCCATTGTCTAGCTTGTGAATATACCCGTCGATCCTTTTCTTCGATAGGACGACCCTTATATGTACGGTTAACCTGCCTTATGGTAATGGCATGCCTAATTAAATAAAATACCTCATAAATATAAATAATGACAGTACGCAAGAAACCATCCTCCTTTCTTGGGCTCTATTATACTACGACAAAACATAAAATGGAAAATGCACTATAAGTTATTTAGCTATTTGATGGAATAAGCATTTTAGTGAGTGGGAGGGTCCGTTGCGTTAAAAAGAGGAAGGGGTCAGTGAAACGGTTCGCGTCCTGTGGACTCACGGTCGAGCCTCCTCGTTCGTTCCACTCTCTGCGGGGTCTCGCCCGATCGTAATACCACTGGAGTCTCACCGTTTCCTTCCCCCTATTGAAGAGAAGGTTAACGGACCCAGCTCTAATTAGCTGAATTCCTTATTGCAATAAAAGCAACGGAACCATACTCATCTTATCTCGAAACCAAGTCTTCCACATTAAGGTTGCTTTAATGAAAGACGGTTTTATAATCACTTTTAAATCTCTGCCTGAATTAAAAAGCCCCTACTCCATCTAAGGAGTAAGGACTTCGGTTTACTGGACTTTAAAAGGCATTTGAACCCCATTATCCATGATCTTATCAGCTTTGTTCTTCAATGGTTGAATCACTAATGTGTAATCTCCATTTGCATAGTTACCAGATGGTGGTGTAACCACGATTTCAGTACCATTCCTTTCAAGCATGAGGTTTACATCCACTTTTTCATTCTGATTATTAACCACATAAATATTACTACTATTTACTTGACTAGGAAGCATAGAACTATTAAATCGAATATTCCATACTTTATCATTACTGTAGCTTGATTGGTTTGCGTCCCATTCCTTATAGTTAGCAAATATAGGTATTTCGTTACCACCAGCTTCATCTGTGTCTTCCACCATCATGCCATCCTCAAACACTTTGGTAACATTCAAAGGACTATCATAATCAAAATATAAATTTTCTTTTGATTCAATCATAATTTGATAGGTTTTCACTTCATTGAAATGTGGACTATTAACACTCATCGTGTATAGCCCTGAAGTCAGATCCCTGTAGGTCGTTTGCTGCTTTCCTTCTTTTCGTAAATAACGCTCCCCGTTCATTTCAAGTGTAATAACAGCATTTGGATCCTTTCCTGATGCCCATTCTAACGTTAAGAAGTTTGTACCGTTATGCTTTTCAAAATATACACGGTCGAATGCAATTTTTTCAGCCGTTTTAAAGCTCCAAGTACGGGAAACGTCCTTAGTGCTTCCTGATTTTTCTTCAACATAAGCACTAACCTGTACTTGGTAGGTGTCACCTGGTTTAAGGAACTCTTTCGGGATTAAGAATAGATGATGTTTACCCTGGTCTTCCATCTCAGGTGTAACAGTATAAGTAGAGACTTGTTGACCTGAGCTATCAACCAAACTTGAACTTCGCACAACTAAACGATCACTTTGTCTCCCAAAGTAAGCAAAGGATATCGGGTAACCAGTCCATATCTTATTTTTACCAAAGAAACGTAATGGATTAGGCTCTTCAAAAGCTAACCAGGATACCTTAGCTTGTGCTTGTCCTTCATAAGGATAAAGAACAACCTGACTCTCCCCTTGATTACCCAAGCCTCCAAAATTAATAACGAAATCACCATCACCATTGTAGCCCGTTCCTGCTTCAGAATAGAAAGGGTTCATCAGACTTAAACGATGGTAAGGTGCATCATACAAATGATCAATTGCCGTTGGTCCACCTGGTTCCTCATAGGTAATCCCTTCACCAACAAAATAATTTGCATAACCAAAATAAGCTGTACGATCTTGTGGTGTTCGTCCTGTAAATAACGTTTCGTTTGTACTCACTTCTGTATGGCCCGTTTCATTTACTTCAATATAATTTGCATGAGCTTGTGCTGTTTCTTGTAAAGTGTCATTGCTTGTTAACTGAGGTACACCAATAACATCTCGATACTCATTCGCACGTTTAAGAGCATTATTTTGCACACGCTCTAAGAGACTCATATCTTTTCCTACTAAAGGTGATATCGTACGATCATCGACTTCAAAATTCCAAGAACGGCTTAAATTTTCTTTCCCATAAGTCGATAAGGTTACTTTAACTGTATTTTCTCCAGACAGACCTGAAGTCTGGTAAGAAATGATTCCAGTATCTTCATTATAATTAGCATTCACTTCTCTTCCATTGAGGTACATCGTAATCTCATAAGGAAGATCATAGGAGGATAGCTTTATGTAATACGTGATGTTAGGTGAACTGCTCTGAACAATACCAGATGGTCGTCCTTCTGGAAGATACTCGATAGTCGCATCAACCTGATTAAGCGGTTCTTTTGTAACAGTGGTTTCTGCCCCAACTGTTGGAATCAATAAGAAAAATGTTATAAATAGCATAAACCATATTTGTTTATATCTCACTTTTACCACCTCTTCCAATCTTTTTCTACTATTCTACTAAATGTAACAGACCAAACAAAGAATTCAAGAATGAATAAGTACCTAGACTCTTTACCCCGCACTTGAAAAACTAAGCATAATTGAGCATACTATGAACAAAAAGGTGCGACATATCGGTCATTTAACAAGGATTTAGTTTCCATACCAACTATGATATAAGACACTCGAAAGGAAGTTTGGATATGCTCCATTCACACTCATTTATAGAAAATAGCAAAGTTCTCATATTCGATTTAGACGGAACGCTTTACGAAGATACCGCTCATTTTGACTTATTTGCAGAAAAGCTACAAAAACTGGTACCCCATGAACAACAAGAAAACTTCCAACATGACTTTCAAAAAGTGAAAAAAGGAACGCATCCATTAGCTATTGGGAAAGTATATGATGCCCAAGAAGATTTGATATGGACGTGGGACCCTTTCACAGAAACACTATCTATGCCGGAGACATGGTCAGGTGAACTACATAATCAAAATGACAAACCTCTTAATTTTCCTGCTTCATCATTCGATTTTGATAGATGGATTGCGATTGGTGATGGTTGGTGGCCCCCATATGTCTTAGCTAGACATTATGGAGTTCCAATGGAAACATGTCACAATGCGTATAATGAAACGAAGATAGATATGGCTAAAGGGGAAGGCTGGATCACAGAGACACCTGGATTACGTGACTTTCTTCATAAGCTAAAAGAGGATATGGAGATCGTTCTCATAACCAATAGTGATGCAGTAGATGTAGAGCGTTTGTTGGAGCACTTATCATTACAACATGCTTTTGAAACGAAAATTACCTCAGCTGTAAAACCTGTTCACACTAAGGAACATTTTGAACAGATCGTTAACCAGTATAAGGTTCAGCCTGAAGAAGTGGTCTCCATAGGGGATAATTTTATGAATGAAATTGCTCCTGCTCTTCAAATGGGTATGAAAGCAGTCTGGCTAACGCCAGATCAACCTCAACAAGCACACGAGAAACTTTTGCCGGTTACATCATTGGTGGATATCATTTCAAAAAACAGCGAGGAAGACGAATAACCACTTATAGGGAGTATGAAGTGAAAAGAAAAACTCAGACAGATGTCTGAGTTATAACTTCCTTCTTCCTATTAAGGACATTATACCGTTAAAAATAATAATACATGAAAATAGCAATACAGTAACGACACCTATTAGGTCACAGAATGGTTCCAATGGGGTTAATGCTCCACTTAATGGAATACGAATCAGTGCAAAGCCAGCAATAATACATGAGAAATATAAAAAAGTATTTCCATTCATTCTTAACACACCTCCTTCTCTTCATGTCTATTCGAGAGTAAACAGAACATGCTCTTGTAGTCGGACGAGGAGTGACAAGTATTTTAAATCCCCTAGATAAAGCAAATGCATTAATACAACATTACAAGAGAGAGGAAAAATGGATATGTTAATGTATGAAATTACCGATTCTAAATTAAAAAACATAAAGCCTTTGGATGAAGAATTAGTATGTGAGGAAATTGAACAAACGTTTGATCAATATGGATTAACCATGACTCACCGCACCACTTTAAGCACGAAAAAAGGCTGCTATCACTGGCATTTCAAAAAAGGAAAAGAAAAAGGGGTTTTAGAGATCACGTACTGGCCTAAAAAGCATCAACTTCTACTTGAAATTCACGAGAATCGAAGAGCTCCTTGGAATGAGAAGGCAATTGAATCATTAGCCAATGATTTTTGTAAACAATTTGGCGGTCAAGTGATTCAAAAATAGAAAATCCCTCCTTCCAGATTGGATAGGAGGGATCTGCTTATTTTTCTAAACCATTCATTATAAAATCGATGGTACGATCAATTTCTTTTTCATCATCCCAATCATAGTCAGGCATAATAATAAAGCGCGTCACCAAAAACCCTATAATTGTAGATATCGTTAGCCGGATCACACTATGCACAGGATAGTCTTTAATTTGTCCATTTGCCTGAAAATGCTCCACCGTCTCCTCAAAGCTCTCAAGCACATGATCTTTAAAAATAGATTTATATCGTTCTTGTAGCTCCTCGTGAAAAGCCACCTCTTGCAAAACGATTTTTAAAAGTGTCACATTCTCTTTTACAAATTCAAATCGGTTATGAATAAGATTTCTAAGCAACTCTTCATACCCAGACACTTCTCTATCAAACACTTGCTTTACAAAGTGTTGAGCAAAGAAAGGTGCAGCAAACTTCGTGATCATCGGAGATACGATGGCAAAAAGCAGTTCTTTTTTGGTTTTATAATGGCGGAAAATCGTTCCCTCAGCGACACCAGCTTTCTTAGCTATTTCACTGGTGGAAGTGGAAGCATAGCCCTTTTCAGCAAACATCTCAACAGCAGCTTGAAGAATTTGGCGTTGTTTCGGGGTGAGCTGATCGTCTAGTTCTCCTGCTTGTAATATACTGTTCATGATCTCATTATCGCTCATTACAGATCCCCCCTTTATTTCATACTTTTCATTATAGCTTGCGATGCTTCTTCAATGCCACTATGTTTAACAAGAAAAATAGTAAAGCAAAACCGATCAAGATTAAGATATCCGTTTGAAAAGATTCAATCCCTTTTCCACGAATCATGATATTTCTTAATGCATTAGCCCCGTACGTTAGTGGCATGATTTTACCTATTGCCTGGATCCATCCTGCTAATGCATCTAGATTAAATAGGCCAGAAAAAAAGACCTGCGGTACAATGACAAGAGGAATAAATTGAATCATTTGAAACTCGTTATTCGCATAAGCCGAGAGTAACGTCCCTAATGTTAACGCCGTCATAGCCAGCAGAAAAGTGATCAGAAGAACATACCAAAACGATCCGTCCATCCACATATCAAGCACATATATAGAATAAGCAGCAATGATAAAGGACTGAATTAAAGTAAATAGGCCGAATCCTAGCACATACCCCGTCACAATTTCCCAACGTCTTAATGGAGTTGAAAGTAACCGCTCAAGCGTCCCCTGTGTTCGTTCTCGGAGAAATGATACGCCTCCAATAATAAATACAAAAAAGAATACAAAAAATCCAATTAATACAGGGCCAACATTATCAAACAGACCAAGATCTTCAGAACCATGAATATAAGTGAATTCTGGTTCCATTTGCGAATTTTGATGACCCAGCTCCTTCATCGCTTGTTGTATTGTCATTTTCACTGCGCTATTTGTAGAAGGGTCACTCCCCTCCAATGCAACCTTCAAACTTTGCTGATCCATTTTAATCATTGCATCCACTTCAACATCTTGTAGGGCATTCATTGCTTCATCTTCTGACATTTCCTGAATAACAGCATCCTGCTTTTCTAATACTTGAACATATGGGCTTAGTACATCCACCACTGCAATTTCTGGCTCATAGCGATCGCCATCAAATACTAGCCACATTAAGGTTAAAACGAGTAATGGAGCAACAATCATAAGTGCCATTGAACGTTTATCTCTTCGGAACTGTCGTAAAATACGTATAATTAGCGCACGGATGTTCATGCTTTATCACCTCCATAAGCTAAAAACGCCTCTTCTATTGTTTCCGTATGGCTTTTCTCTCTTAATTCTTGTGGCGAACCTGTAGCGATCACATAGCCATCTCGAAGCATAGCTAGACGATCACATTTACCCGCTTCATCCATGACATGGGTCGTTACAATAATGGTTGTACCATTCTCCTGCCATCGCTTTAATTCGTTCCATATAGACTGACGTAAAATAGGATCAATTCCTACGGTGGGTTCATCTAAAATAAGAAGGTCCGGCTCGTGTAATAAAGCTGCGGCTAACGAGAGGCGTCGCTTCATCCCCCCTGAATACTTGTGTACCGGTTTATCCAAATGATCATAAAGGTCAACGATATTCATGACTTCTTCGATTCTTTGCTTTCGCTTTTTTGATTTTAATCCATAAATTGAACCAAAAAAGTCTAAGTTTTCTCTAGCTGATAACTCGTTGTATAAGGCATCAGATTGAGCCATGTATCCTAATACCTTCATCTGTTCAAGAGAAGGCATTTTGACATCCTTTACCCAGGCTTCCCCCCGATCCGCTTCTAAAATTCCAACAATCATTTTTACAAGCGTTGTCTTACCTGCACCTGAAGGTCCTAATAAACCAAAGATTTCCCCTTCCTGAATAGAAAGATTAACTTCTTTCAATACTTCTTCCCTACCAAAGGAGTGAGCGACATCCTTCACTCGTACCATATCCATCCTTTTCACCCTCCTCAAACTAATGTGAGTGATTACTCATTTTTATTTTATCAAAAATCTCTTCATTGTAAAGTGAGTACTCACTCACAATGAAGATATAAAAAAGCTGATCTCTATAGAAGAGTCAGCTTTCGTTTTATTAGAATCCTATTTTCCGATTAATTTTACCTCTATATTGTCGAAATGCACCGGATTGTTTCATTTTACGTTTGTCCATCAATGTTTGAAAGCGCAGTTGCTTTTCGTTAATTTCTTTTCGTAAAGACGCTTCCTCTTTAGGATCTTCACAAAATTGAAGTAAGTCCTCGAGCTTGACAATGTCTTTTTTAATCTGCATTTCTTCCGGAATCATGTTGGCATTTTTCATAATGGTATATCCCATACGCAGATCCTCTGGAACAGCATTAATCTCACTTAAGTCTAAGGGCTTCCCTTTTCCTGGTAAATCTTTAAATTCACCATTTTTATCTGCTTGCTTAATTCGCTCCTCAGCCATTCGAAACGCAAAATCCATCCAGCCCAACTCCTTTATAACGGGATTATAAAAGACTTCTTCCCATTAATTTTAACACACCTCCCTCCCTTATGTATTTAGTCACTAAAGGTTTCATGCCTTTATCTTTAGGATACATATCTATGACCACTTAATGGTCGAAAGGAGATGCCTATGGTCCGACTTAGTAATGATTATTTAAAAGAGTTAATCACTGAATATAAACCTTACACAACTAAAGGTGAAGTCATGACAGGGATTCCTGGGCTAGATGAATTGAACCAAAATGATCTTGGTGTTGCTGTAATGGACCTTAATCACAACATCTATGCAGCAGGAGCAACAGATGTTTCTTTTTCCTTGCAAAGCGCATCAAAAGTCATAAGTCTTATGATCGCCTTAGAAGATCTAGGCAAGGAAAAAGTGTTCCAGACTGTTGGAATGGAGCCAATGGGTGACTTCTTCAATACGATAAGTCACCTGGAATCTGGCGATGTCCACCGCCCCTTTAACCCTATGGTGAATGCAGGCGCCATAGCAATATGCTCCCTCATTAAAGGTGATACCGTGGAAGAGCGTTTCGATCGTATTCTCATGATGCTGAAAACAATCACAGGTAATGAAAACATTGAAATGGACCAAGACGTATATGAAGCTGAAAAAGTAAAAGGTGACCGAAATCGTGCTCTTGCTTATTACATGAGCAGCTCAGGAGCAGTAGCCTTAAACCCTCAAGATGCTCTTGACCTATATTTTCGTATAAACTCCATTCGATTACAGGTGGAAGACTTGGCCAAAATCGGTCTATTTATTGCAAATGGAGGACATTTAATTGAACAAAATACACAATTGGTTTCACCGAGTCATTTAAATACCATTCAAGCGATTATGATGACTTCAGGCATGTATAATGAGTCAGGCAATTTTGCCGTTGAGGTTGGTTTCCCTTGTAAAAGTGGGATTAGTGGCGGGATTTTCAGTGCAGTTCCAGGCCGTTATGGCATTGGTGTCTTTGGTCCAGCTATCAATAAAAAAGGAAATAGCGTGGGTGGTGCGAAGATTTTACAACGTATCTCGAGTGATTTAAATCTAAATATCTTTAACCAAACACATACGAATGACATAAAAAAGTCAGCCCAATAGAGGCTGACTTTTTTATGTGTTATTTTAAGTTTACCTTTAATAATTCTGTTTCACCTTTTGTAGCTTCACCCGTGTTAAGCACTTCTTTAGATTCTACTACATCATCCCCATTCGTTAGGATAACTGGTGTGATGGTACTTTTCGCTTTTTCATTCACAAGGTCCATATCGAATGAGATCAGATCATCACCTGGTTTCACTTTGTCGCCTACTTCAACATGACCTTCAAAACCTTCACCTTCCATACTTACGGTTTCAAGACCGATGTGGATCAGTACTTCAAGACCAGAATCCGTTTTTAATCCAACAGCGTGCTTCGTTGGGAAAAGCTGAACGATTTCAGCTTCTACTGGACTTACTACCTTACCTTCAGATGGTTCAATCGCTAAACCATCACCCATCATTTTTTGTGAGAAAACTGGGTCTGGTACTTCACTAAGTTCTAGAATTTTACCGTTCAATGGAGAAACTAAAACTTCTTCGGTATTTTGATCATTCTTCTTGCCAAATAGTTTTTTTAACATATATGAACCACCTTTAATGTATTTTATAAATTCTATACGCAATCCTGTATATACAAGTTGATACTGTTAGAGTAAAACGGTTGCAAGGCTTTGTCAAGAAAAACCCTTTCATACCAAGGATTTGGAAAAACTTCCTATCCTTTATAATGAGTTAAAGCATCTAAGTTTTTATCATCAACTGTTACATGTATCATGTCCATTTCACGTTGCTCTTTCTGTTTAGAAAGTTCCATATAGACATGCTTTGATAATCCGAGACCTGCTTCCTCTGCATCATGTATGGTTTGTGCATAATAGACCTTTTTAATACCTGAAAAATACATAGCTGTTAGACACATTGGACAAGGTTCACCACTGGCATACATAACGCAATCACGAAGGTCCATCGTTTCTAGAGAGTTTTGTGCTTTACGAATCGCTTCTAACTCAGCATGTACACTCACATCATATCGCTGATGAAGCTTGTTCACACCTTCCGCTAACACTTCATCCCCTCTCACCAGAACAGCTCCAAATGGCTCTCCTCCTTCTCGAACATTATCAACAGCCAACTCCAAGGCACGATTCAAATAATCCAAGTTGCAACCTCCTTACAACCTTCGAGAATGAAGGACTCATATTTTCTTTATTAAACTCATTCCCTTTAATCTTAATCCGAAACTAAGGCATGGTTTAATTAGTATATGTTATTCACATTTTCCTATTATATATTTTAGTAAGCTTGGTAAGAGAGTAAGTATAGTATGTTGTATTTAAAGAGTTTTCAGGTAAGATCTTAATAAAGAAATTATTCAGTAATCTTGAATAAGCTGGTGCGGGATGGTTCCGTTACGTTTATGCAGTTCGACGGGCTGTGGAACGGGTTGCTTTCCCCGGAAGACCGATCGAGCTTCCTCGTCACTTCGCTCCTGCGGGATCTCGCTCGCCCTTTCTACCGGAGGAGTCAACCCGTTCCACAGCCCACCTTGGCCAAATGGTGAATAACGGAACCGCAGCGATGTTGAGAGGTCGATGCTTACGGACATCTGTTCCTTTATTTTGAACTTTTAAGGCATTACGAGAGTCGTTACGGACATATGATACCTTATTTGTGACAAATTGGTCTTTTTCAAGGTGATTTGAAGCAAATAACGGAATGAATGTCCGTAAGCTCTTCAATGAAGTTAGATTAAGATAAAATAACGGAACAGATGTCCGTAAGGTTAAGAAATCACACAACCAGAGTCCGTTAATCTCCATAAACGCAAAGGGGTGAGGGAAACGGCAAACTCCCGCGGTAGAAAGGGCGGCCGAGACCCCGCAGGAACGAAGTGACGAGGAGGCTGAAAGTAAATAATGAAGATCGACTAAGACCGCCACATCGTGTGGCAACGTCGACCTACCCCACGTCGTGTGGGGCAGCAGGAGTATTGCCGTTTCACTGAACCCCTACCCCTCATAAAAGCAACGGACCTTCACCGCACAATATCTCGAAATCAAGTCTTCCACATAAGGGGGCTTTAACAGAAGATCGAACCGCTCTTTAAAAGAGAAAAAGCTGACTCTAAAGAGCCAGCTTTTTCTTCAGCTTATTTACCAATAAACTGCTGTGTCCATACATTGCCGTTTTCTTCAAAACCTACACCGATGTGGGTGAAGTTTTCGTTAAGAATGTTTTTACGGTGACCTGCACTATTCATCCATGCATTTACAACTTCTTGGGGGCTGCGTTGTCCTTTTGCGATATTCTCACCAGCTGTACGGTACTCGATGCCAAATTGCTTCATCATATCAAAAGGGGAGCCGTACGTTGGGCTATTGTGTGAGAAATAATTGTTCTGAGCCATGTCTTGTGACTTCTTACGCGCTACTTTGCTTAGTTCTTTATCTATTTTTAAAGGGGAGAGACCTTGTTCTGCACGTTTTTCGTTTGTTAGTTCAATGACTTTTTGTTCATATTGACTTAACTCGTAGCCTTGTTTTTGTTCTTGTTCAGTTGGTTGTTGTTGTGTTGCTTCGTTTTGCTGTGATGGTGTAGTTGGTGTTGCTTGTGCTTGATCTTGTTCGTTTTGTTCAGGTTGCTTTTGTGTTGGTTGTTGTTGTTTCTGTGTTTCTTCTTGTGCTGGTTGCTTAGCGCCTTCTTGCTTGTCCCGTTGAATTTCATAGTTTGATAGAATCTGGTTCATCCATTGGTTAATTTGTTCTTGATCTATTTGTTGATTGGATTGAATATTCGTGAACAATTGGATGTCCTTATTCGATTGAGCACTTGCTTCTGATTGAAAAGGACTCCCCATTAATACTCCGGTTGCCAACGCAGTAGTGATGGCGATTTTTTTGAACATATTCCATCTCCTCTCGTGTTGTTTTTGGGACAACTCCACTATAGCACCGGTTTTGATGTAATAATTTTGGTTCTCGTTTCCATCACATGATTTTAACTTTTTTATGTAACCTTTAAGATATATCCTAGTTATTGTCATAAGCATGTTTCAATCCACCCCATCCTAACTCAATTTAATTAGGTATAAAAATCCAAATCACCTATAAATTTCATTCAAATCACTATTGACAGGCATAAAAAAAGAACCCCTTTGTTACAACAAGAGGGTTCTGTGTAATAGAGCTGATATATTTTATTGTTCCTTTAACTTATTTAACCGTTCTGTAAAAGATGCCTTCAGTTCTGGTTCGAGCGCTTCAACCTGAATAGCTCTCTCTAAGCCTTCTTGGTCGTTTCGATCCTTATACTTTAAACGGTTAATCTCAGCTACTGATACAAGATTAGGATCTTGTTCTGTCCGTACAAAGGAATCATGGAGTGAAGCACTGCCTTCTTGTATGACTTTTGCATAAAAGCCAGTTAGGCCTGTCTGAGTCACTTGTTTCGTAAATGTTTTAACGGTATGGACAAAAGAAATGTGCTGACATGGTGTGCGTGGGTGGGTGATCTGAAGCTGAGCATCTCCCCATTTAAAAATGTCACCGATATAAACCTTATCTTCTGCAACACCATCAATGGTTAAATTCTCACCAAATGCAGATGCACTCATCTTCATACCCGTTTGCTCTTCCCAATAAGCGAAGTGCTCAAAAGGATAAACACATACTGCTTTTTGCTCACCACCATGGTGTTTTTTGTCCGCTTGTTCATCGCCTTCTAACCCAAACTTGGTTACAGCAATACGACCTGTCGTGGGTGTCTTAATAAAGCTTGTATAGAGTTCTTCTCCATTTCGCTTAACAAACTGGGGCTTACCAACATTTACAGATTTCAATTCATATACCATGTTCCATCACCTCTAACCCCATTATACATGGAATTAACTGTTTTGTTCGGTTGAAACCCAATCTTTAACCCAATTGGCAAGATAATCATATTGCCATACATCAGTTGGATAATCTACAAAGTTCGGTTCCCCATCTTCGTATAACTCTTGAAGGATTTCATTTAAGGCGCCCATGTAAAATTCATATAGAAACTCATAACTGAAGGTTTCTTTAGGAAGGTAATTCTCTGCACATACCTTTGGGTCCGAATAATTTACATAGGTGCGACAAGGGATCGGTCGAATCTCATAGGCCATGCACATATTCGTTTCCGTATCCAGCATCGGACAAGGAACTTGAGACGCAATATACTTACGCTTAAAGTCTGGATCATTTTCTCGGTCTAAAGAAGTCACATGCTCTATTTCATCTTTATAAGTTGATAGATACTGTTCAAGATGATTCATAATTCGTTGTCTGCGTTCCTCCGGCCAGTTATCAATGATACGTTTCATCGTTTTGGCTTCAAGTTCAGTAATGATGATCGGGAAGTAACAACAGAATGCACACCCCATAAAACATGAAGCTTTCGCATCCATAAACCCTTCCATCTTCGTCATTTCTTCACTTACCTGCTGAAGAAGCTGTTGAAATCCATCCATAATGACCTCATTTGCAGACCTGTCGCTTGCAAGCAACTGATCCACAATATTACCAAAATACTCATCATTCAGTTCATATTGTTCATTTAACAACTCACACTTACGCAAAATCTCCTGATAAGACAAATACTCAGAACTCATAGGTCTCCCCTCCCTTCATCTCGTTTATTGTCGAAATAATATATATCAAAAATAATTAAGTTCCATATAAAAGAACAAAAGCGCAAACGCCCGTTTAGCAACGAAGGGACTGGACTGAGCCCTTAGTAAGATAAAGGAAACACAAATTGTGAAGCAATTTGATGTTGACTTATCTAACGGAGGCGAGGGAAGTCCCTTCGTTGCTGGGCGCTGGAGCTAGACGCGGCCACGCTCTCATAAATGAGTTACACACAAGCCACCAATTTTATAATTTCCTAGACAAAGAAAAAAGCAGGAAGCTTATGCTCCCTGCCCTACATGACATATCTTACTTTGCGCGATCAAAGTATAGGTTTGCAAGAATGTGCTTTTTGTAGCTCTCAAGCTTGCGACCTTCATAACGGCTCATGCCTAGCTTTTTCAGTTCGTTAACGTACCAACCTTTGCTTCCGATATGCATCCCTATCATCCTTTCATATATAGTTCATGTAGAATTACAGTGCAATAATCATCGTTAGTCATTGTACCATCATTTCCAAACAAGTGAAAGTCATTCATCAAAAATTTTTTTACAGCCAACTTTTTCATGCAAATAAAACCAACAAAAACTGACATAACAACTGGTTTAATCGACGAGAAAATTCCGAATTCGACCTTCACCATCATTTACCATGTTCGTCACCCCCAGAAATCACTTACAATTGTAGAAGAAATATAGGAGACTTATTTAACATCTATGGGGGAGCTATATCATGTTAGCAAATGCAGAAATTGGTATCGACTTAGGTACCGCAAATGTTCTGATATATTCAAAAAATAAAGGTATTGTATTAAACGAGCCATCAGTCGTAGCTATCGATACGGACACGAAAAACGTATTGGCTGTTGGAACTGAAGCAAAGCGTATGGTTGGTAAAACACCTAAAAACGTAATTCCTATTCGTCCTCTACGTGAAGGGGTTATTGCGGATTATGATATTACGGCGCAAATGCTTAAGGCTATGCTAAAGAAAGTCAGTAAGAAAATGGGACTTTCTATGCGAAAACCTACTGTTGTGATTTGCACACCTTCTGGATCTACTTCTGTTGAACGTCGTGCTATACATAATGCTGTTAAAAGCTATGGTGCTAAGCATGTTCATTTAATAGAAGAACCAGTTGCAGCAGCAATTGGTGCTGATCTACCAGTAGAAGAACCTGTCGCAAACGTTATTTTAGATATTGGTGGCGGTACAAGCGAAGTAGCAATCATCTCATTTGGAGGGGTTGTATCCTGCCGTTCCATCCGTAATGGTGGCGACAAAATGGATGAGGAGATCATCCAACATGTACGAAAACATTACAATATTTTAATTGGTGAACGAACCGCCGAACAAATTAAAATGCAAATCGGTTACGCACTAATTGAGCATGAAGAAGAAACAATGGATGTACGCGGTCGCGATATGGTAACAGGATTACCAAAAACGATAGAGTTAACATCTACAGAAATTCAATCTGCTCTTCGTGAATCTCTTGAACACATTCTTGAGACAGTACGTGCTACCTTAGAAGACTGCCCACCTGAACTTAGTGGTGATATCGTAGATCATGGTGTTGTCATTACAGGCGGAGGCGCTTTACTAAAAGGAATGCAAGACTGGTTAAGTAAAGAGATCTATGTACCTGTTCATCTAGCACCTAATCCACTAGAGTCCGTAGCAATCGGAACAGGACGTTCATTAAAGATGATTACGAAACTACAAAAAGCAGCTAAATAAAAGTGTTAGAAGACTATCCTTGAATTGGGATAGTCTTTTTTTATAGATTCTCTCCCCACCTCTATATGGTAAAATAATCTAAAAGGTACTAAGGGGGATCTCCTAGTGAACGTCTTTCAATCATTAGCAATAAAGCCGAAAAAACGTCACCCTATTCGGGCTCATGCGGGAAAGCTATATTACCGATCCAAAAAGCATTTAGAATGGATAAAACACAACCAGTCCTACGCTAATACACTGCACCCCCAACCACTACAGCGCCAAGTTTTCACCCATAAGTCTAAGTTATACCGCCAATTACGAGAAGTCGACATGTGGTATCAGGATAATAAAGTCCACAACCTTTCAATCGCAATTAAACAGTTAAATGGGCTTATTATCAAACCAGGTGAAACATTCTCTTATTGGAAGTTGATAGGCAACCCATCAAAACGTAAAGGTTATATACCGGGCATGATTCTTTTTTACGGCTCCTTTAAACCAGGGGTTGGTGGTGGACTCTGTCAATTATCTAACCTCATTTACTGGATGACATTACACACGCCATTAACTGTACTAGAGCGCCACAGACATAGTTATGATGTGTTCCCAGATGCCAATCGAAAGCAACCATTTGGTAGTGGGGCAACATGTGCCTACAATTTTCTAGATTTGCAAATACAAAATAAGACAGAACATCCTTTCCAATTAAACCTTTGGTTAACAGACGAGCACCTTCTCGGTGAATGGCGATCAACCCATGCCCCCTTAACAAGCTATCATGTTTATGAAAAAGAACATGTTATTACACACGAACATTGGGGTGCATATGTACGCCACAACAAGATTCATCGGAAAGTCTATAACTATCAACAACAAGAAATTGATGACGAGTATGTGACCGAAAACCATGCCCTTATGATGTATGATCCTCTGCTAGAAAATAACTATAACCAAAAAGAGGAAGTCTTCCCTAGGTTGACATCCTCTTTTTCTTTCTTCATAATATTTTAGTAGATAAAAGCACAAAAGCATAAAAGTGCTAAAGATATATTTATAACAACGAGAGGATGTCATCAATGAAGAAAGAACCGAGCTTTTTATTAGCCTTGGTCCCCATACTAGCTTTAATCATATCTGCTACCTCTTCCATTGTTGTGTGGGAAGCAGGAATGTTTATGCCGCTCATCATCGGCATTATAGCAACAGCAGCAATTGGTTTTACTTTAAATCACTCCTGGGATGATCTTCAGGGTTTTATGAAGGAAGGAGTTACCCGAGCATTACCTGCTGTCTTTATTTTATTAATTATTGGAACAATTGTTGGTGCATGGATTTTGAGTGGAACAATTCCAACAATCATCTATTACGGATTAACGTTTATTAATCCAAATGTTTTTCTACCTACTGTAGCCCTAATTACAGGAATCGTTGCAGTTACGTTAGGAAGTTCTTTTACTGCAATCGCAACAGTTGGTTTAGCCTTTATGGCAATCGGTACGAGCATGGGATTCCCGGCAGCTCATATCGTTGGTGCAACTGTTTCTGGTGCCTTCTTTGGTGATAAACTTTCACCTCTATCGGATACCACAAACGTAGCACCAGCTATGGTTGGTGTGAATCTATTCGACCACGTACGTCACATGTTATGGGACACAATTCCAGCATTTATTATAACGATTCTTTTATTCTGGTTCTTGGGAATGAACACACCATTATCATCAGTGAATTCCGATCAGATTCAAGAGGTATTAACAGGGTTAAGTGAATCCTTTGTTATTCACCCATTATTGTTACTGTTACCGCTTGTCACAATTATTCTAATGGCGAAACGGTACCCAGCTGTTCCATCACTTGTTATCGTGAGTGCACTTGGTGGATTAATTGCGATTTTTGTACAGGGAAGTGGAGTAAGCGAAGTTATTAACGCAATGACCGAAGGATACAAGTCTCAAGCAGAAAATGAAACTATTAAAGAACTCCTAAGTCGCGGTGGTTTAACTTCAATGCTAAATACCATTGGACTTATTGTTGTAGCAACAGCACTAGGTGGCATGCTTGAAGGCGTTCAGGTATTCAAAGTTCTTCTTCAGCAAGCTATTGAAAAAATTCAAAGTACAGGATCTCTTATTCTTTCAACTCTTTTATCCACTCTAGTTGTAAGCTTTGCTAGTGGATCACAGTTTCTAGCTCTCATTTTACCGACTCGTGCTTTCTTAGATGGGTACGAAAAAAGAGGCATAGACCCGAAAAACTTATCACGGTCTGTTGAAGCTGCAGGTACAGTTGGAATCAATCTAGTGCCATGGGGTGTTCCGGCTGTATTCGTAAGTAACCTGATGAGCGTTAGTCCATACAGCTTCATTCCGTTCATCTTCTTCTCTTACTTGGTAATCCTTATTAATATGATTTACGGATTCACTGGGTGGACGATTGATAAGAAGCAAGGATTATCGAAGTCCTATGACCTTCGAAAAACAGGTTAATCTTAATAAACAGTTCCTTATTAATAACCATTGATATAAGCACTCTACTTTTCAGTGTAAGTAGAGTGCTTATTTGTTTATTGTTAAACAATCTGGCAGTTATGTAGAATAAGCTGGTGCAGGATGGTTCCGTTACGTTTATGCAGTGCGGCGGGCTGTGGAACGGGTTGCTTTCCCCGGAAGACCGATCGAGCTTCCTCGTCACTTCGTTCCTGCGGGATCTCGCTCGCCCTTTCTACCGGAGGAGTCAACCCGTTCCACAGCCCACCTTATCCGAATGGTGAATAACGGAACCGCAGCTATCGTAAGGTTTTCTGATTTAGAATACGTGGTTACATCATATATGCTTCAAAGTAATCTAAAGCCCTATATAAAGGGTTTTAGTATCTGAGATCGCATTTTCCTTATACAAGAGATTAAAAGATATCACCCATGGGTCCGTTAACCTCCATAAATGCAAGGGGTGAAAGAAACGGCGAACTCCAGTGGTAGAAAGGGCGCCCGATCCCCCGCAGAGAACGGAGTGAACGAGGAGGCTCGGACGGTCTTCCACAGGAGTATCGCCGTTTCAATGAACCCCTACCTCTTTTTCCAGCAACGGACCTCCACCGCACATTATCTCGATTCCAAGTCTTCCACATAAGGGGGAGATTGTTGAATATATCCTTGATAAAAAGAAAAAAGTCTAGGGAATACCCTAGACTTTTTGTGTTAATTCGTTTTTCTATACTCTTTCCATGACCGCTTTACAACCTTTGTTAATAAGAGAAGCGCAAGGATGTTTGGAAGCACCATCAGAGCGTTAAACGTATCTGCGACTTGCCAAACAAACTCTACTTTTACAATCGCTCCAACTACAATAAACAATAAAACAATGGCGCGATATGTCGGTACCCCTTTTTCTCCAAATAAGAAGCGAACATTGACCTCACCGAAGTAAGCCCAACCTAAAATGGTTGTAAAGGCAAAGAACAGTAAACAAACTGCGATAAATGGAATACCAAATTCGCCTAATCCACGAGCAAAGCCTTCTTGTGTAATTGCACTTGCTTCCAAATCCGTTTTGTGAGCATCTGTCATGATTACAACAAGGGCAGTTAGCGTACAAATGATTACCGTATCAATAAACACACCAACCATTGCCACCAGACCTTGTTCAGCTGGATGTTTGACCTTAGCCACTGCGTGTGCGTGAGGTGTCGAACCCATTCCCGCTTCATTAGAGAATAAGCCTCGTGCAATTCCGTAACGAACCGCTTCTTTCACTGTAGCCCCTAGAACACCACCAGCAGCTGCATTCGGATTAATAGCTGCATTGACAATTAAGGACAGTGTAGGTATTAATTGATCCCAGTATAAGACAACAATAACGACACTTCCGATAATATATAATAGCGCCATAACCGGTACAACATTACCAGCAAAGTTCGCAATACGCTGAATACCACCAAACAAAATGAGACCTACAAAAAATGCCACAAGCACACCAAACAGTAAGCTAATTCCAAAGCTATCTGTGTTTAATGTTTGATTCATGGCTACAGTTATCGCATTAGATTGAACCATATTCCCAACAAACCCAAGAGCAATAATAATTGCAACAGCAAAAAAACCAGCGAGCCATTTACTGCCTAATCCATATTTAATATAAAACGCTGGTCCCCCAACTGGCTGCTCTCCTTGCTTTTTCTTATATGTTTGAGCTAAAACAGACTCTGCAAAAATCGTCGCCATTCCAAAGAATGAGCTGATCCACATCCAAAAAATCGCACCAGGTCCACCTGAAGCAATTGCTGTAGCAACCCCGGCTAAGTTACCTGTTCCAACTTGTGCAGAAATGGATGTTGCTAATGCTTTAAAAGAATTGATTCCATCCTCTTGATCTTTTTTGAAAAGAGGTGCAAACGTCTTCTTGAATCCTTCTCCCAAAAACCGTACCTGTATAAAACCTAAATGTAGGGTAAGCCAAACGCCTGTCCCAAGTAAAAACAGGAGCATGAAAGGTCCCCATAAGAAGTTATTTATCCCTTTAAAGAATTCTGTAATAAAATCCACTTTTGAAATCCCTTTCTTGTTGTAATACTTTAATTCACTGATGTATAAATTCCATTGTCACAGTATCGCATATGATCACAGCACGTCGCAAGCAAGATTTTCAGTTACTGAAATGCAATTATTGGGATTATATTAAATACAAAAAAGCCGTATGTGAGCTTCGAAAGCTCACATACGACTTTGAGAAGTCCCTTACCAGAAGAACGGGAAGAACCACCGTCCGATACCGAAGAAAGGAAAACGATATCGACGGAATCGACGGAATCGACGTGGGTAACCATAACCTCCACCATATCCACCACCCCAGCCGTATCCTGGTCCAAAGCCGCCACCATAACCCCATTGGCGTTGGTCAGGTGACTCATCGTCATCTTCGTCTCCAACAGGCATCAGAACATAAACATTTTCTGCATCGATATCTTCAACAATACCTTCATACTGTTGACCATCTTTCATTTCTAAGATGATGAAATAGTGTTTATATCCATTTAATTGATCTTTCATATCGTTCTTACTGTACCCTTGTGGCATTTGTTGAGGCATATTCATCATAGAGTTATTCATTTGGCCCCCATACCCCATACCTCCGTGAGATGGATTGCCATAAGGATTTTGCATTCCATAATTTCCATGTTGCATATTGAACACTCTCCCCTTTTTATTGAAGTCGCTGTTAGTGTATTCAACAGCTGGGCATATGTGACAATATACAATTAGAAATTAACTATCTTGTTGCAACACCACTTTAATTAACTTATCATCATTCAGCTGTGGTGTACCTCTTCCATCCGTATTATTCGTTATAAAATACATATCATTTCCATCAAAAAGAATGTCTCTTACACGTCCGACACCATCAACGAACACTCTCGAGGATTTTTGTTCAAGATCAAATTCACGGATTTGTTCACCTCGTAATCCTGCCATATATAAATGACCATTTCGGTAAGTAAGACCAGAAGGCGCCCATGTATTTTCCCCCGAATGAAATACCGGCCTCTCCATTCCTTCTTTTTGTTCATCCCCACGTATAACAGGCCATCCATAGTTCGCTCCAGGCTTTATAAGATTAATCTCATCATAAGCACGGGAACCATGTTCAGAAGCATACATAGTACCATCTTCACTCCAAGTCATCCCTTGAGGATTTCTGTGTCCATAAGAATAGATATACGAGTTATCATAAGGATTGTCACTTGGGATCGAACCATCTAAATTCATCCGAAGAATTTTGCCGGACAGACTATTTAAGTCCTGTGCATTACTTTTCTGAGCTGCATCACCAGTAGACACATAAAGTAGTTGATCCGGTCCAATTTCCAGTCGTCCCCCGTTATGAATGTTACTTCCAGGTATTCCTTCGATCATAACCTTCTGCTCCTGCCAAGACTGGTTTACTTGTTTCAATAATACGACACGATTCTGCCGTCTTCCTTGCTCTTCATAGGTATGATACACATACGCTTTTTGATTTTGTGAATAGTCTGGATGAAGGACGAAGCCAAGTAATCCACCTTCTCCCCTATGTACAACATCGCGTTCCATTTGCAATGGCATCTCCGTCTTTTGACCATTCTCATGAACTTTTATGATGGTTCCTCCACGTTGACTAATGAAAAATCCTTCATCCGTTTGAATGATATCCCAAGGTACTTTAAGGTTCGTTGCGATAACTTCAGAATCCTGTACAGTTGCATTAACGTTCTGTATAGAAGAAGTCTGTTCACTTTGCTCTGATTGATTAGAATCCTGTTTATTACAACCTACCACGAACAGTAACGGGATCATCATTATAATTAATATTTTATACATTTCATCACTCCTTCTATATAACCATTCCCCCTTAATATACAAATTAGACTCTCGTTGTTTTTTTGAAAACATTTACAAAAACTCTACTCATGATTCAAAACTTATACTACTATATTTATAGACAACGATTAATTGGAGATGGAATAATGAAACCAATTTATATAGTTCTAACGAATACAGGAACATTTTTAAACAAAGCGATTAAGAGTGTAACGAATGCGCCTTATAACCATGCTTCTATAGCGTTAGATGAAAACCTTGAATTGTTATATAGCTTTGGGAGAAAACAGCCTGATAATCCATTTTGGGCTGGGTTTGTAAAAGAAGATTTTGTGAAGGGAACCTATAGCTGGTATCCAAATAGTACCTGTGCCATCCTTCGCTTATACATATCAGATCGAGAATATGAAAAGCTAATCCGGCTCATCCAAGTGTTTGAAAAAAATCATTTTAACTATCAATATAATTTTATTGGTCTTTTAGGGGTACCTGCAAAGTATCCCATTGAAGTAAAAGCTTCCTATTTCTGCTCACAATTCGTTTCTGAAATATTAAAACGCTCAGGGTGTAGTCTATTTGCCAAACCAAGCTCTCTTGTAACACCTGATGATTTTCGTTATCACAACAAGCTAGAAATCATGTATGAAGGAAAAATATACGACTATCCAGCTTTACGAGATCAGATCCAAGACTACGACCCTCAAATCTATAAAAGCTTCCCATTCCGTAAATATATGATTCAACAAATACGAACAGAGATTTTTCACAAAATGAAACAGAATGAACGCAAGTATTTTTTTCGAGATGGTTTTGTGAAACCTAAAAAAATCTACATTGGTCAAAAAATCCAAAAAGTGAAGGGAATAATGGATGTATTTGATCAAATACTTTAACATTGACCGAATCGAACAAATGTTCTACAATAAAATAAATAAAAAACGGAATCCAACTCGGATAGCCGCCTTTTATATTGGTTTAATTGGAAGGGTTACAATCACAGATGTACCTTTTCCTATTTCACTCTCATAATGAATTTGTCCATCCAAGCTTTCTACAAATTTGTTTGTAACCATAACTCCGAGACCAGTTCCTTTTTCTTTCGTTGTAAAAAAGGGTTCTCCTATACGTTGGAGCTTCTCCTGTTCTATCCCTTTTCCAGTGTCACTCACTGTAAAGCGAAGACTTGAGTTTTGTTTAATGTACTCACTTTTTACGGTTAAGCTACCGCCACCTTCCATTGCCTCTACAGCATTCTTAACCAAATTAATAAATATCTGCTTCAAACGTTTAGGGTCTGATAAGCATTGAGGCAGAGATGGATCTAAGTTTTGTATGAGTTCAATGTCTTGCCCTTCAATTTGGTTTTTAAATAATGAAGTAACATAAATCATGATGTCATGTACATCAGTTTCTTCTAATTCGATTTTCTGAGTTGGTTTTGCTAGAAGCATAAACTCATTTACAATCGTTTCTATTCTTGAGAGTTCTGAGAAAATAATTCCGCTATACTTCTGAACTTCCATCTTATTAGACATCATAAGTTGCATAAATCCTTTTATGGACGTTAATGGATTTCGAATTTCATGCGCAATACCAGCCGCTACTCTCAATGCCGTTTCATTTTGTTTTGTTCTAGCCTGTAATTCATCTTTTTCTTTTAAGTTCGTGATGTCTTCATGAACACCTACAACAATGGATTTATCTCCTTTTTGTAGTGGATATCCTTTCGAACGTATCCACTTCCAATCACCGTTTTTCATTTGAAAACGATACTCTACTGCAACTTTCTGGTAGCGCATAAACAAAAATGCAGAGTGAACTTCATCACGGTCTTCTTCATGCACCCCTTGAAACCAAAGATCTTTATCTTTATAAGCCTCTTCAATACTCATTTCAAATATTTTTTCAAATGAAGGACTCATGTACTCCCATGTCTCAAAATCAGATGTTGTAATCCAAAATACTTCATTAATGTTCTCAGCTAATAGTGAAAAACGTTCCTCTGTTTCTTGTAAGGCTCTAGTGTATAAACGAACTTCTGTAAGGTCTTGAATGAAAAGAGTCATTTCGTCTCCGTTTGGAAAAACAGTTAACTCAAGTGTCTTTCCAATATCAGAAACATATTGTTCGATTTTCATTACCTCTTGTGTTTCAAAGGCTTCTTTTAATTTTGAATACATGTCTTGATATTGCTCAACTGGATATACCGTCCAAACATTCTTTTGATACAAATCATCTAACCTTCTACCTACAATCTTTTCAAGGGTTGGATTCATGTATCGAATCTTCCAGTCATCACCAAGGACAGAAAAGCCGTGAGGGATTTCTTCCATTATTGTTTGTATATGTTGATCACCTTTAAAACGTTCGAGGGCATCAACTTGTGGATCCATCTTTGGTTTTGTAGATACCATCTCTTGATCGATTAACGAAAGCCAAGTCATAAAATGATCAACATTCTGGTTTACGTAGTTTTGTTTTTGCTGAACAGGTTCATTGATATCGTGGTCTATGATGTTATGATCTGGAACAGGAACATCACCGATAATAAAAACCCCCTCTTGGACGATCTTTAAAGATGTCTTTACCCAATTGGAGTGCTGCTGATTAATTTGGACACGAACATAAAAATCCTCTTGGTTAATAGGGTTCTCTACTCGAACTTTTAAGATAGATTGATCTTTTTTAGAAAAAAAGCTCAACCAGTCACAAACGGTTAACTCACCTTCACTATTGACCATTTTAGTGAATGATTTGTTACAGAGCACCCTATTCCTATTATGGTTGATGTAGCACCCCCACTTGCCCGCAAAATCTAACATCTCAAAACAATCTTCAACAGTCATCTTATTATCCAATTGCTCTTTTTGAAAAACCACAAGAATACCTCTTTTCAAATCATTTGCCTAGCTCGTCTTTTTCTGACATCCCTCAGATTCGAAATATAGATATCCTTATAATATACTAATTCAGGAAAACATTACATATATTCGATTAAATAACATATAGTTCGACAAAAATTAATAGACTCAAAGAAAGACCCTAACACCTTTACATGGTTAGGATCTAACGTGATTCGACCTATTTGTGACAATTTTTTGAAGTTCCTTTTTGTCGAATCATTCTCGATGATGAAATGATCGCCAGAAATCCCCTTTTGTATCGATTATATTCATAATCTCTGAAAAAGGAATTTCAAATGTAGGAAAACCAGCTACATAAGGTGTGATTTCATAAGGTGCAAAGTAAACGAATAATGACTCTTCATTTACATAGAATGGTTGATTAGGTTGTATTCCTTTATAGCTGTCAGGAAATACATTTATGTCCTGCTCTTTAATTTGTTGCTCTACAATCTCACTAATTACTTTTACATATGGAGCCCCTTCCTTAAACAGATCCTTTAATTCATAAAACGTCCCTGATACAAGATCGATATTACTGTATATTTTTGTTGGCATTGGATGAGCTGCACCGAAATAATATTGGGATCCATTCATCTCAATCACTACAAGATGTTTTTTGAAAAACTCAATCTCAAAATCTCCTGTATAACTATACTCAAGCTTTTCATCTGATGGGATCGGCTTTACCTGAGAGATATCCTTTAACTTTTCGTTTACTTGTTTCTGCAAACCTGTATCTTCCATACCTCGTATCACAGGATAGTAGACTAGATAATCTGGATTAGGTTTATACTTCATCCTTAAAACGCGGAACTGGTTATTTAAGCGAATCGTGTTTTTCGGTCTCCAAATCACTTTCCCTTTTCGATCCAAGTATATAAGCTGAAAATCTACATTCGCTTGAATCAAAGAGTTTTGAAACCTCAGCGTACCTTGCCCAGGCACTACCGGAAGCTTTTGTGCAATCTTCCCTTCTCGATTTAAGAAAAAGGTATTTTCATCATCATGAGCTGAAGCATAACCTTTATCATAAGGTAGAACATTTTGATATCGATAATCAGAGAGGAAATTCCCATTAAGATCTGCAATAGCATACATTGAACCTAAGTAAGGTTGGTCTTCTTTTACCGCCTTACCCACAGCTATTCTTTTTCCCCCTAATCTACTAATGTCTGAATAAGTCGGCTCTAAGATTATATTCCCTTTTTGATCAATTAGCCCATAAGAATAAAGATAATCTTCAATTTTACTTATGACAGCACGCCCTTCACTAAAAGGTTGAACTGCATCAAAAGAAGGAGCAATCATTACCTTACCTGATTTATTAATAAATCCATACTTTGGATCTCCTTCTTCTTGATAAGCAAGCAAGCCCTGACCATATTGACCAACATATTCAAAAGGATATTTATATAGAACGCTCGTGTCTCGTTCAATTAATTGATACTTACCCTCTTGCGTTTGAACAACAGCCACTCCATCTTGAAAATCAGTAGCAGATAGATACTGCGCAGGAATTAAAATTCCTCCATCACGGTCTAAGTAGCCATATAAAGTTTCATTTGTATCTTCATTCGTTTCTTGATAGAGTGCCCTCCCTTGTTGATAAGAACTGATGAAACTGAAAGGCTGACTTGTTAGAACGTTTCCTTTTTCATCAATCACCCATACACCTTTCTCATTGTGAACCGTAGCTCGCCCTTCACTATATTGAGTAATGTAATCATAATATGGCTCAACTACATAATCGCCTTTTGTATTAATAACACCATTCTTGTTTTTAACCTGAATAATTGCTAACCCATTCCCTTGAAAATCTTGAGCAAGTTCATACTGAGGTTCAATTTCAAAAGAACCCTTCTTATTAATATATCCCCACTGATCACCATCCGTTGTTGATTTATAAGCAGGAAACAGCTTCATGGTTATCCCTCTTTCTTATCGAAGACATTTTGTAAGTATCATATGGGAATTGTTTAGTTATGTGCCTACTTCCTATTACATATAGATTGGTAAAAGGAGAGTGAGAAGTAGTATGGAGATTAAAGTTAGAGACAATGGATCACTATTGGTTACTGGAGAATTTAAAGTTTTGGATGCAGAAGGAAATGAATTTATTACGAAAAAAGCTTGTTCCTTATGTAGATGTGGTTTATCAGCAAATAAGCCTTTTTGCGATGGAGCCCATAAAGGGAATTTCCAAAGTGAGCCGAGAGCTAAATAACAGCTAAAACGATAACCATAAACTTCCATAACACCCCTTTGCCATGTATAATGAGAGGAAAACTTTGGCGAAGTGGAATTATATGACGAAGACGAGTGTTTATTTAGGAACAATTATTGCCCTAACTGCTGTAGCTGTGTTTATGTTTGTACTTCTTCCAACGAATAGTAAATCAACTCAAAACTTACAGTTCACCTCTGAAAAACAAGGGGAACAGGCTATAAAAGAGCTTATGGATTACACTGAATTAGAATATGAACTGACTTCCAATAATGCTAGCTGGACCGTAAAGCTACAGGAAGATATAAGTGATGAACGTTTTGAAGAGCTAAAGACCATGATTCAGTCTGAAAAAGAATTATCTTTTCGAGATCATAAAAATACCCTTATGCTTACACAAGATTTTATTGAAAAAGGCTCTGCTAATTCAGAAATAGCGAGTAATGGCCACCCAGTAGTTACTTTTTCTTTAACAAGTGAAGAGAAATTTTATAAAGTGACAAGAAAAGTTAGTAATATGAAAAAACCTGATAATGTATTGGTGGTGTGGTGTGGTTTGGTTATGAGGAAGGACAGACCTACCTTGATGAAAAAAATAAGGAGCACCCTGCTTTTCTATCCGCACCTAAGGTTAACCATAGGCTTAAAACAAGTAAGGTACAAATAACTGGTGGTTTTACAAAAGAAGAGACTCAAGAATTGGTTGAGAAAATTAATATTTCGACACTTAGTGAAGGGTTAACTTTAATAGATGACAACAAAAATTAATGGAAACATGATATGACATATAAGGTTGCATCATTTTTTCTATTTAATAAGCACCCTCTTCGAAAAAGGGTGCTTAACTTGATTCAACTTTTTGAAATAGCTCCCCAATTTTTGAAGCGAGTTGATCTAGGTGTTGTTGAATTTCATGCGGAATATGTTGCTGCCCTTTCCATTCAACTTCGCACCCATTAACAAGATAGCGTGGGCGTTTAGAGATAAATACTACATCAACCTTTTGTTGCTTAAGAAAGGCTGTCCAAAGCCATTCTTCATGCTCAGCTTTACTCACTCCAATAATCTTGTATTTCGCTTTGCTTTTAGGGCTATGTTCAATTCGCTTTAATTGATGAATCATCCATACCGCTCCTTCCCTTTTACAAGCAGTATGGACGAATGTATGATCTGTTATTCTTCCATTTATCCGTTCGATTGAGAATAATAGACCTCTTCAAATGGCTGTACGATGACAAACCCTTCCCCAGAAAACTTCATTTGGATTGATTCGCCACTTCCTCTACCAAAGAATGATTTCAATGTGACGTCTGTTTGAAACTCAGGCTCCAGATGACCAGACCATGCGACAGTTGCATGAGGATCCGTTATAACGGGTTGATCTGGTGTAACCATTAAGGTTAGGGGCTCGTAATGACAAGTGATGGCTACCATTCCTCGCCCTTCTAGAGTCACGTTAAATAGGCCTCCTGACATCATGCCCGCAATCTTCTTCATTAGTTTGATATCCCAATTCACACCAGGTTCAAAAGCAAGAAGATCATTACCATTTACCGTAATGGATTCATTTTGTAGTTGAAAAATGATAATCTTTTTTCCCTCATCAGCTAAATACAATTTTCCATTCCCGTTGGCTTTCATAAGTGAGCTACCTTCACCTGAGAATGCTTTTTTAAACATCTTTCCAAGACCATGCTCAAGAATTCCTTCACGCTCAAACTTAATATTGCCATTATATGAAATCATCGAGCCAGCTTTAGCCCAAACCTGTCCATCTAAGTTTACTTCTAACATCCGCGGCGTTTCCAATTCAAAGTAATCGTTTTCACTCTCGTCTTGTTTGGTTTGGCTAATAAATTGATCAATTGTATATTTGCTCATATACGATCTCCTCCAATTTTCTTGGTATTACTGTTTACGATTCACATAATAAAAGGTTCCAAAAATAAAGTCTCTGCTATTGCGCAGAGACTCATGGTGTTAGTCTTGATAAGAATATTGATCTTGAATACTGCCATCTTTTCTATGGATGATAGCACTAGTTCCTTTATTCTGAGCGATCTCTTTCGCTCTTTCTATTGCATCGCTTTTGTTCTCATATGTGTCAGATGGTTTTTTAGCATCCTCCGCTTGCACGGCCCACCCATCTTCATGAGAAACAACATGTTCTCCTTTTTCTAGAAGCTCAGGTCGATTCTCATATTGCTTATCTTCTTTATCACGTGCTTTAAGGTCCTCATCACTCATTTGCTTTACTTGATTAATCTCTTTTTCACTTGCATTCTCAAACCATTCTTTTGCCTGTTCAGTCGCGATAGGAATGGCTTGTCCCTCATCATATCCTTCATCTAACATGGCATTCCCTATATCAATCGCCTTTTTGCGCACAGCCGTATCTAAGTTTTTCAGAGAACTTGGATAATCGTTCGTATCCCATGGCATCATAATCCCTCCATTTATTATAAGTATTGTTCATTTACCGCTCATTATGATCACTTAAACCAAAAATCCCCTTACCTGCGTGGCAAGGGAACTTCATTAATCATCCATTAGACTTGTCATTTTATAAAGTTGTTGGTTTAGTTCTTCAATAGGAACGATTCGTGCTTTGCGTAACATTTCTTTACCCTCTACGGAGACAATAATGACTGGTACTGTGAAAATAGAATACTCTCCTGCAATTTCAGGGATATCTTCAGCGTTTATATACAAAGACTTAATTTGCGGGTAATCCTCAAGCAACTCCTCAATTTGAGGAAGTAATGAGACACAGACTGAGCAATTGGGGCGTGAAATATAAAGTAACGATATTTTTTCTTTCTTAACAAATGATTGGACATGTTCTAGTGATTGAGCTTCTTGCATGATGAACCATCCTTTGTGCCATTAGTTTGTTCACAGTATAGCATGAACAAACCCTAGCAGGCTTATAAGAGGTGTTATCAATAAGTATTTCAGGAATTAAATTATCTTTCATTGATAGCCCCCTTATGTTGAAGACTTGGATTCGAGATAATGTGTAGTGGAGGTCCGTTGCTGGAAAAGAGTAAGGGGTTCATTGAAACGGCAAGCCTCCTTTGGAAAACCAGCCGAGCTTCCTCGTTCGCAAGCTCTCTGCGGGATCTCGTCAGCCCTTTGTTACTACTGGAGTTTGCCGTTTCCTTCACCCCTTTGCGTTTATGGAGGTTAACGGACCCTAGTTATTTGAGCTCTAACCCTTACGGACATCTGTTCCGTTATTTTGAACTTTTAAGGCATTTAGAGAGGCGTTACGGACATATGGTACCTTATTTGTGACAAATTGGGCTTTTTCAAGGTGATTTGATTCAAATAACGGAATGAATGTCCGTAAGCTCTTCATAAAAGTCATATTAAGATCAAATAACGGAACAGATGTCCTTAAGCATCACCTCTCCATATCACTGCGGTTCCGTTCATCACGATTCGGCTAAGGTGGGCTGTGGAACGGGTTGACTCCTCCTGTAGAAAGGGCGAGAGAGATCCCGCAGGAACGAAGTGACGAGGAAGCTCGATCGGTCTTCCGGGGGAAAGCAACCCGTTCCACAGCTCGCCGCATTGCATAAACGAAACGGCCCCCCGCACCAGCTTATTCTAGATAACTGCCATATAACGGAATAAAAAATAGTGTAATCCCGAGGGATTACACTATTCCACAAGCTACAGAACCGTTTTTCTGTAAATATTTTTGATGATATTCTTCTGCTTCATAAAAGTCTGAAGCCTGTGTAAGCTGCGTGACTATTGGTGTATTAAAAATACCCTTGTTATTCCACTCTGAAATTTTTTCTTCAGCAATATGCTGTTGCGTCTCATCTGAGTAGAAGATTACGGAACGATATTGAGAGCCAACATCTTCTCCCTGGCGATTCTTCGTTGTTGGGTCATGGCATTCAAAGAAAAGGTCCAACAACTCTTGGTAGGAAACAACATCAGAATTGTAATCAATTTTTGTTACTTCAGCATGCCCTGTTTTACCTGTTTTCACCTGTTCATAGGATGGGTTCTCGACATTTCCACCCATAAAGCCTACTCTTGTTGTCTCTACTCCCTTTACACGTTCAAAAAATGCTTCTACTCCCCAAAAACATCCTGCTGCAAATACTGCTGTTGCCATTTCACATCAATTCCTTTCCCTAAACGCGAAACTTCATCTAAGAGAGAGATTGTAGCAACACAAAACCCCTCTCTTATCCAAGAAAGGGGTCGTAGTTATATCCGTACGATCCTCTCATCTCCCAAGATCACTTAGATCCTGCAGGAATTGGCACCGTCCCAATCATATCTTCGAGATACAATCGGGTGGTTGCCGGGCTTCAAAGGGCCAGTCCCTCCACCTCTCTGGATAAGAAGTTACCGTTATTCAAATTTTCGTTACTACTCATCATACATACATTTGTTAGCGAAGTAAAGTGATAAACACACAAAAATTTTATTTGTTTTATGGTATTCCATTAGGCTTGTTCCTATGATTCATTTTATAATGAAATTAGATTTTATTTAAAAGGAGTTTTTCATATGTTCAAACCAATAGCTACTGATCAAGCACCTGAAGCAATCGGTCCATACTCTCAAGCAGTCGATTTAGGTAACCTTGTTATGGTCTCTGGCCAAATCCCTTTAGATCCGAACACACAACAATTCGTATCTGATGATGTAAAAGAACAAACAGAACAAGTTATGAAAAATGTAGGGGCCATTTTAGAAGAAGCTGGCCTCACGTACAAAAATATTGCAAAAGCAAATATTTATTTAGCTTCTATGGATGACTTTGCTGTTGTAAATGAAGTATATGCTAGCTTTTTATCAGAACCATATCCAGCGCGTGCAGCAATTGAAGTTAGTCGCTTGCCGAAGGGTGCAAAAGTGGAAGTAGAGGCTATTGCAGTAAAAGGGTAATGGCAAAGGTTTGAGTCAGTCTCACATGATTGAGAGGCTGGCTCTTTTTGTTTAGTTTGAACTCATAAAAACCCCATGCATTCACATAGAACACATGGGATCTTCTAACTTATGTAACCTGCCACCCTAAGGGTTGGTTAAGTTCCCGCAGTCGTATTATAACGAGGGTGGCATTAATGTAACGATAGCATGAGCCAAGCTGTAAAAGCAACTTACCCCTGTGAAATCTTTAATCTTCATCCTTCACATCTGGATCTTCAGGAATCGGTTCATTGAGATATTCCTGAATTTGTTGTCGGTACTTCTCCATTTGCTCCAGGTGAGTGTTGAACTGTTCTTTGTTAATCAAGAATTGCTCGCCATCATGAATAGCACGAATTCGATTATATTGAACTAGACTTTCTATATAATCCTCAGGAAGGGAAAGGAACTCTGCTGTTTCTTTTATGGTCAGGTACATCGATTTCACCTTCTTCAATAAACTCTACTACAAGTGTATCAGGTTTATCTTGCATTCTCATCCATATGAACAAAAGGCAACTCTGTATCCACTTCTCCTTCAATTCGTTTCTGAGGAATAGAGTCACCTTGTAACCATTCATCAAAATCAAACTCTATCGGCTCTTGGTCTCCACCTAAGGCAATCCAGGTCTTCATTTCTTGAGGGAAATAAGCAGATGTATGAATGGTTCCTGACCAATTTTTATACTGCTTAGAGAACACGCCCTGATCTGTATCGTTTAATAAACGAAATGCTTGATACCCTTCTGAAATTGCTTTCTTTTTTTCATTCATTGCGTCCATTCTTTTATATGAGTCTTTAAGGTAGTTGCGATTTTCTTGCTTCATAATCTCATAATGATTCGTGCAAACATCTGATTGTCGAACTTCGACACCTCGAGGAGTGGCTTCTACTACATACGTTTCACCGCTTGCGTCATACACAACATAACTAAATGAGTGACGGTGAGGAATTTCCTTCAGCATTTCAACCGCTTCCTGAACGTTTGCGCAACTTTCTAAAATCAATCGACCGATCATACAGCAAATAAACCCATCACCTGGCTTTTTGCGATGCATGAAGTTATACCCGAGCACCAGGCCTTTTTCATTCATTCCATCCATTCGACCAGTGATACGTTGAGTAGGTCCTGCTATAGCATAACCTTGGTCGGTGGGTTGGAAGAAAATATAACGCCCCTCATACGTTTTCGGCTGATAATCATAGTTTCGAATCAAATAATTTTCTCCCGTTAAAATTGAGCAACCTGAGCGCACATACTCTAAACGATAGCCTCCAAACTCCATTAGCACACGTTCCATGGGCCACTCTAATGCATCACGTATACCACGAAGCTCGTCCCATACTCCAGGGGCATACTTTGTAATAGCATCTTTCACTTCCTGCTCCTCAACAGTAAAACGCGGCTTACGAAGCTTCCATTGTTTTTCGCGATTACGTACCGTTAAAGAATCTTTTAAAAGGTCCCCTTGCATATATCCAAAGTCATAATGCGTTCCTCGAAATTGTAGAATATCACTATAAATTCTCTTCATGTTGAATACCTCTTTATGTTCAATTATGTAGAGAGTATAAATGAATAAGGACACGAAATAAAGGAATAAAACTACGAAAAGCGCTATCCTATAAATAGGATAGCGCTCATTTATTATTTATTGTGATTCACACCTTCATTCCAAACTTAATTGATAAATCCACTTTTTCTGTAAACACTCCATCCTCATGAATGGCTAAAAGAGCCTCCCTCACATCACGTTCGAACGATTCAACATGATCTCCCAAAAAGCGCTTCGACCCATAGGATGTTGAATACAAGTTTCCAACAATTGAATCAATCGTCCACTCTCTTTCAAATGTAGGGAATCGATATATTTCTAGAGTGAATGGAGATTGACGAATGACCTCTTCATGACTTTTAACGGGATGGGAGTATGTTGTGTTCCCCGCCCTTCTTTCCTCACCGTACCAATGTGCGATAACTTCATTAAGCTTTTGTTGCCATAACGGTAGTTGCTTTTCAGGGTTATAATCATCAATAACCGCTACGCCTCCACCTTGATTCACTCTCTCGTATAAATCCTCAAGCACTTGAGGTCGATCCATCCAGTGAAACGATTTAGACATGATAACCAGATCAAAAACATCATCATATTGATTCATGAAAGAACTAAGATCTCCTTGGAACCATTCTACATTTCCAATTCTTAATTCTTCATGAAGTCTCTTTGCCTCAGCTAACATTTCAGGTTCTAAATCAGCGCCTACTATTCGCTCACACCAATCGGAAAACCTCATCGTTAATTGACCCGGACCACATCCAAGGTCTAAAAGTTTTTGCTCTCCATTCAAATCGAACTTCTTCACCAAATATCTAACTAGTGATGAAGGATACAACGGGCGATACTTTGAATAATAAGTAGCCGCTCCTTTATAGAGTTCATTACCGTACGTATTCATTTGTTCCACTCCAGTGCTCAAATACTTTTCTAAACTTCTCATCATCTCCCTATTATTCAATAAAAAAGCACCACTTCCTTCCAAGAAGTAATGCTTCCTCCAAATCTATTTTAGTTTTTCAATCAACCAAAATACTCTTTCTTCCGATAGACCGTACCATCAGCCGTTGCCAAAAGCTCCCCGTTTTGATTATTTATTGTCATTCGATAATGGCCGAGCTTAGGGTTTTTAGATACTTCTTTAGCCGTAGCCGTGAGAACATCTCCCAGCTTCCCGGCTTTCATATAATTGATATTCACATTAATCCCCACTGCTATTTGACCATGTGAGTTACTAGCAATCGCAAAGACAAAATCAGCTAAAGAAAACATTACCCCTCCATTAGTCGCTCCATGGAAATTCAAATGTTCTTTATTTATTGTCATCGAAGCAATTGCAAACCCTTCATCTACCTTTTCGATTGCTATGCCTAGCTCCTTTGCGTAAGGATCAGCATGTACCGTTTCTAATATCGTTGCGTTCATGATGAGCCCCCTCTCTATACCTCTACCTTTTCATCCGTGCGATCTACAATTCTTACAGCTTTCCCCTGTGATCTCGGAATTGTCTTAGGGGGATGAACGTTTACATTAAGCGAGACGAGACAGTTATTCTTCATGCAGCGCTGAATTTCTTTGGATAAAGATATGATGCGCTCATGACCCATATCCCCTTTAATTGCATTATAAAATTCCTCTTCAACTTCAACCTGTAACTCCACTTGCTGAAGGCTTCCTTTTTTATAAAGATAAAGCTGATAGTGAGGCACAATTCCCTGAACAGGTAACAAGTGATGTTCAATTTCAGATGGGAATACGTTCACACCTCGTATGATTAACATATCATCAATGCGTCCCTTAACGCGTGACATACGAGCTGTCGTACGTCCACAAGCACACTTTTCACGTGTAATAGAAGCAATATCTCCCGTTCGATATCGAATAACAGGAAAGGCTTCTTTCGTTAAGCTCGTAAATACTAGTTCACCATCTTCACCATCTGGAACAGGCTCTAACGTTTCTGGATCGATGACTTCAACAAGGAAATGATCTTCAGCGATATGCAAACCATCTTGTGCTTGGTGACATTCCATAGACACACCAGGACCTAATACTTCACTTAACCCATATATGTCACATGCCTTTAGATCGAGTTTTTCTTCTAACGTTTTACGCATTTCCTGTGACCACGGCTCTGCACCAAAGATCCCGTATTTGAGTGACGTTTGTCGAGGGTCTTCCCCTTGCTCTTCCATTCGCTCAGCTAAATTCAAAATATAAGAAGGGGTCCCACAAATAACGGTTGGCTTAAAATCTTGAATAAGTTGAATTTGTCGATCGGAATTCCCGCCAGAAACAGGCACTGTAGCCATCCCAAGCTCTTCACTACCGTAATGAAGCCCTAATCCACCTGTAAAAAGACCATACCCATAAGCATTGTGCAGCACCTCGCCAGGTTTTCCTCCAGCAATTGAAATAGCACGTGCAACGAGCTCGCTCCACATTTGGATATCCTTTTTCGTGTATCCTACTACTGTCGGCTTACCGCTTGTTCCAGATGAAGCATGGATACGTACTACTTCACTTTGATCCACCGCAAATAAACCAAAAGGATAATGCTCACGCATATCACTTTTGTTTAGGAAAGGAAGTTTTGTCAGGTCTTTTAATGACGTTATATCTCTAGGATGAACGCCAAGGTCATCAAATTTCTTTTTATAAAAAGGAACATTTTCATAGACTTTATGTAATGTTTCGTGCAACCTCTCTAATTGAAGCTTATTCATTCCTTCTCTGGAAACGCTTTCATTTTTGTGTAAAAACATACGGGCTTCCTCCTCAGCTTAGTGAATGTAAAAACTTATGAGAAACACTATATTTTTATGTCACAAATCCTATAATTCGTTCCAAAATTGTAATACCATTTGTACATAATGTAGCTCTAAGAAGGAAGAAAGTCAATATATTATTTTGAAATTTTATTATTTTCTGACAACAAACAAAATACCTGTCACCATCCAATCTTCGACATAATTTGGGTGGTGACAGGCACTTATTCAAACATTCTATTTCCTTGCTTCATGCACTTTAAGTTTCTTTCCTTTTACGGTGGTATGTTTCATAGCTTGCAATACATGTGGGCCTTTTCCATTTAATATCTCTACATACGAGAGGTTTTCTTGTATCGTAATGATTCCAATATCATCTGCAGAAACGCCTTCGATATTAGAAATCGTACCGACAAAATCAACAGCTCTTATTTTCTTTTTCTTCCCACCATTAAAATAAAGTTTCATAATATCTTTATTCAAATGAGCCTTTCGATCATTTTCTATAGCAGGCTTTTTATCCAATTTCTTTTTAAAATTGTCTCGCGCTTTTGTGATCGCTTCATTAGAAGGTGGATCGATCTTAGGTATGGAGAACCCAATATAATCTTGGACGTATTCCAAAACCTCTCCCTCATTCGGTGTCACAAACGATATGGCTTTTCCTGACTTCCCAGCTCGTGCTGTTCGTCCTGTTCTATGAACGTAACTTTCTTTTTCAACAGGCATATCAAAATTGATAACGTGTGTAATGTTCTCTACATCAATACCTCTAGCAGCAACATCTGTCGCAACTAAGTATCGAAATTTCCCCTCTTTGAAATCATTCATTACTTTAAAACGGTCTTCTTGAACCATTCCACCATGTAGTTTATCGACTGGATAATGAAGTCGATCTAATTCATCCATTAATTGATTTACATGCTCTTGCGTTCGGCAAAAGATGATACATCGATCAGGTTTTTCTACTGTTGTTATATCCCTTAAGAGTGACAGTTTTTCTTCTTCTTGGACCTCTATATAAGAATGGTCAATATGATCCGTTGTCAAACCAGTGGCTTTTATCTCAATATGAAGGGGTTGTCTCATGTAATTTCGACTCAACTCTTCAATATCTTCTGGTAATGTAGCAGAAAACAGATAAGTCGAGCGATCTTTAGGAAGTTTTTGAATGATGGCTTCTACTTGTTCAATAAACCCCATGTTAAGCATTTCATCTGCTTCATCAATGACAAGGTAATCTAGTTTTTGAGTAGAAAGTGTTCCTTTTTCAAGATGATCCAGTACTCGTCCAGGTGTCCCTACTACAACATGTGACTTTTGTTTCAACTCTAACTTTTGCCTTTGGAAAGGTTGCTTCCCATAGACAGCAGTAGCCTTAATTCTTTTAAATCGTCCTATATTTGTTATATCTTCTTTGATTTGTGCGGCTAACTCACGTGTTGGGGTTAGAATTAATGCTTGAGGTTTGTTCTCTTCCCATGACACCTTCTCACATATTGGGATGCCAAATGAAGCAGTCTTTCCGCTGCCCGTTTGTGATTTCACTACGAGATCTTTATTCGTCAGGGCTTGTGGAATAACCTGATCTTGTACTCCTGTTGGAGTATCATACCCTAAACCCGATAGAGCCTTTAGGATGTCTTGACTTAATCCATAGTTTTTAAAATCTACATTCATTTTGTAGCCTCATTTTCTATATATTCTAATTCCTCATAACATCATACCATCAATCGGCAGTAAAAAAGAGCCCTTTCGTTGGACTCTTATCACAGACTATTAGTAGTTGAGCGAATTGATCGTTAATCCCTCTCTCGATTCTCAATTTTTGCTGATAAGAAACCTAATAGTCCTCCTAATAACGCACCTCCCATAACCTCAACAGGCTGATGACCCAATAGTTCATTTAACTCTTCTTCTCGTTCCACAAATTCAAAGCTCGGAAAATCTCCTGATATCTCAGCCATACTATCCTCTAAGTCATTAACAAGCTGGGCAATCTCTCCAGTATGACGACGTAATCCCTGTGCATCATACATGACAATCACACCTAAAACAGTAGCCAATGCTGTTTCAGTATGACTGGCACCTTTATTAGCTGCGATATAAGTCGCAAGAGCTGACACACCAGCTGAATGCGAGCTTGGCATGCCTCCAGTGGTCGATACCTGCTTCAGATCCCATTCCCCACTAATTTTTTTATGAGTAAGGATTTTTAACCCTTGAGCAATTCCAATAGATGCAATCGCTGTGACAATCCCCTTGTTCATTTTTTGCATGAATTACACCCTCCGTTCTAAACAAACTTCTCATTATCAATTACCCTGTTTAATGAGTTTTATGCATAAGAATGGGCAATAAAGGTGCCTGTCACCACCCGAATTTTGTCGTTTATAATATTTGACAAAATTCGGGTGGTGACAGGCACTTATATGAGGCTATTTTTGATACCCCTTAAATAACCTTCCGCCAAAAGGTACTAATTGATGGTCCACGAAACGTATGAGTTCATCTTTATTATTTGATTTATAGTACCCTTGAATACACTTTGTAAAATCCTTGGTGATATTTGGATCAAAGTGTTTTAAACACCGAAACATCCACTTTCCTTCACCGATCCACTCTTGGTTAGCTCTAAGGATAAATTCAGGAAGTTTTCTTGTGAGTTCTCCAACACTATATGTATCCTCCATTTCTACTCTGGAACCCTCTAAGTCATAAAGCAGATCTGAAATGGTGTATCGAAATTCATCCAATTTGTTCGAGGACAAAGGGGTGGGTCCTTCCATCAAATTTTGCTTTCCTTGTAAATTTAATGTACGTGCATCTTCTTCACCTTTGAGTACAACACCCTCAGCACACATTCGAGTGATTAAGGGAATACCATGCTGCTTTTCCAGAAATAATTCGAACTCAAGCGAATCTTTACTATAAACAAAAGCTTCTATCGGCTTATCTGAAAATATGTAGGATTTTCTATACGTATCTCCATCCAGTATGACAATATCTAAATCGGAAGAAGGGGTATCATCCCCTCGAACATAACTTCCTGCCAATAAAGCAGCACGACTATCAGGAAAATGAGTTTCTATAAAATCTCTTGCGATATGAAGGATCTCTTTGTTCATCCCAACCATCCTTTCCCATATATCCTTTCAACACATCATTCTTATATGTATATTCAAAACAGGTATATCAATGTTTAAAAAAGGTGCCTGTCACCTCTCGGATTTTGTCAACATTCTACAAAACCCGTGGGGGTGACAGGCACTTTCACTATACGCTTTTATAGACTTTCACTCTACACAATTCATCAAATCCCATTCGTGCATACACCTTTTCCCCTTGTACAGATGACTGGAGAATGGCATATTCATATCCTTGTTTTTTTGCTTCTAGTAAAGGATAAGCTGTGATTTTTCTTCCATACCCCTTTCGAGAATGCTCTTTTTTGGTTCCTACATTATAGATGCCAGCAACTCCTGCAGCATAATAAAATGTGGACACACATACAGGTTCTCCTTGAACATAGCCAACATAATTTAACAAATCCCGGTCATACCCTTTATTTTTGACCGTACTTAAAAAATCCTCCCTTATGGAGTCTGGTAACCCATAAACCTCTTGGAATACGTCTGCGAAAACCTCAGCCTCAGTTTGATTCTTTACTTTCCTAATGACTAAGTTCCCTAATGGCTCCTCTACAATGTGATTAACCCGGACAGACATAGCTGGATAATCTCTAGAATATTGAAATTTATTTTGTTTTAGCTTTTCTTCCATATTATCCGGAGAATCTGTTGGCCAGATTTCCCAACTCAATGGAGAGCTCTTATCTATATAAAAATCCTTTATGGCTAGAAGTTTTTTCTCGAAATGGTCAGAACTTAACTTTGTGAGAATAACACGGTTCAGGAATTCTACAGGGATTAGGCTATAGAGACCCTCAACTTGATCCCTTTGAAGATAATGAACAACATCGCTATCATTACTCATTTCTTTATTAAACGCTAACAAGCTTCTTTGATTCGCTTGTATGAGCTGTTCTTTAGAGGCATCTTTTAGAATCATAGACATTCTACCCCTCCCGCTAATTATGGAGAAAGCTCTTTTTCACCACAGCCTTCCTCCATTACTTTTTCTTGGGATTTCCTCAAAGGGAGACGATATTGATCAAACGTTTGATCAATATACTTAAGTCTCTTGGTTTATTCGCTTATTCTTTTCTCGTTTCAACAACATCCACATTGGAACGTACGTAATAGAAAATACAATAAACGCTGCTATTTCAAGGTTTATATAATACATAATGCCTGATCCAAAGAAGGATAGAATTGTTTTGGATTCAGTTGGATTAGCCAAGTAGAAGAAGTTCGTGTCGAGAAGAATATTGATGATAAAAATTGGGATGGCCATGAGATTCAGGATCAAAAAAACACTCCCGATTGCTTTTACAGGTACGCGATAACCCTGAAACACAATGAAGTAAATGACGGACCAAGTGATAGCAGCATGATGGAGGAAGTAGCTCAAGAAGTCAAAGTGAGGAAATTGGTAGAACATTTCAGGTGTGATAATGCTTAAACTGGGAGGAAGAAGACCGGTAAAAAACAACAAATAAAAGATTTTCTTATTTGGTTTCAGAAATAAATAGAGACATAAGAATGTACTGATTGAACAAAGATGTAAAGGAAGACTCCCAACTTCATATTGGTTTGTCGCAGCTTCCCAAATTTGTCCGGATACTTCACATATAATCAATAATCCGAATAATGTCCATTTTATGATAGACTGGTGAGGTCTTAAGGACCGTCTAAAAATAACCATCAAAACAGAAATGAATATAAATATGAAGATTACGGCGATATGAGGGGTTGAAAACAACTCGAAGGTACGCATTTCTGTAACCGAAAACATTCGTACTCCCCCTATCCTCTTTGAATAAAGCAGTTGCTATACATACTCTATTCGACGTGAATACGGATTTAGACCATATCATACAAAAAGTGCCTGTCCCATTCCAACATTTATTGAAACTTAGCCCCCCTTTCCCTTTATTTCGTAAAAGCTTATTGTAAACGGTTCCTGTTTCCCCTGCTTTGCTTAGGCATGAAACGGACTGTGTACAGACACTTTTTTTACATGTATAAATGAACTAAACTAATATATATATGAATCATCTAAAGGAGAGTACCTTATGAAAAAAGAAGAAATTAACCAAAAGATTGCAGAATTAAAAATGGAATATTTGAGGTTACAAGATGATATGGAAAGATTAGAGTCATTTGGCCGATCCGTTGATAAACAAGAGCAAAAGTTGCTTGAAATTGAAAATGAGTTAAAGTATTATAACGCTTTACAAGAATAGTACAAAAAAAGTGCCTGTCACCAACCGAGTTTTGTCGTTACTATTCAACAAAACTTGGTTGGTGACAGGTACTTACTTGTGATCGTCTAGCCTCTATATAAAATCGTTAGTCCCTTCAAGAAGCTCCTAGCATACTTATCTCCACACTCTTGATAATTTTTATGCCCTTCTTTTCTTAATAGAGCACTTAATTCTCCTTTTGTGACTCTGACTCCTGCTTTGTTAAACACATCAAGCATATCCTCACTTGTTAACTTTAGTGCAATTTTCAATTTCTTTAGTAGGATATTATTGATACTTTCATCTCCAGACAGTGCGGGCCTTTCAGGTTGTCCTGGCTTCGGATCTTGCTTGCCTCTTTTCAAAATAATAAGGCCATTTAAAAATGACTCTAGCATCACATTATCCACTGTTGTATCCTCTTCATCATCACGATCATTGTCGTAACTGTCCTTGGATTTGGTGAGCATTTCACGTACTTCTTCTAATGTTACTTCCATATCACCAAGTTTAAATATTTCCACCATATCTGGATCTTTTATATCTAGAGCATATCTTAATCGAATTAACCGATCATTATTATTCATCTAATATACCACCTTTACTATAAAGCGAAGTCCCGAGAAACTTTTATCTACTCTCGGGACTTCTGCATACTATATTTCTATTTTCTTTTGAGCCACGTTACACATTCAATGTGCCCCGTCTGAGGAAACATATCGACAGGCTGCACTTCCTGTGTTTCAAACCCACCATCTTCTAAAATACGTAAGTCACGCGCTAAAGTAGATGGATTACAGGAAACATAAACAATCTTGTTCGGCTTCATTTCAATCATCGCCTGAAGTAGGTTTTCATCGCAGCCTTTTCGAGGTGGATCGACTACAATCACGTCTGGGTCAAGGCCTTGGGACTTCCACCACGGAAATACTTTTTCAGCTTCGCCCACAAAGAATTCTGTGTTATCTAAGCCATTTAGCTTAGCATTTTTCTTAGCATCTGACACAGCTGGACCAACGACCTCTACACCATACACTTTCTTAGCTTTTTGAGCTAAGAAAAGCGAGATGGTTCCGATACCACAGTAAGCATCAATCACCGTTTCATGTCCTTGCAGATCGGCATATTCAAGAGCCTTATCATATAATTGTTTCGTTTGATTAGGGTTTACTTGGTAGAACGATTTAGGTGAGATCATGAATTCGATGTCACCAATACGGTCTTTAATATATTTTTCACCCCAAAGAATCGTCGTTTGGTCTCCCATAACGACATTCGTACGTTTAGGGTTTACGTTGTGAACGATCGATTTTACATCCGGATAGGTTTGTCGAATTTCCTCAACAATCTCATCTTTATGAGGTAGTTCTTTAGTTTTCGTAATCATGACAACCATCACATCGCCAGTTGTTTGACCTGTACGGACCATAATATGACGAAGCGTACCACGATGCTTTTCTTCATCATACGCTTGAATACCATGTTTCTCGGCGATACGGCGAACAGCTTCTACCATACGGTCATTCTTTTCATCCTGGATCACACATGTATCCATGTTGATGATGTCATGGCTTCGTTTTCGATAGAATCCTGTTTTAAGACCATCCCCGTCTTTGCCAACAGGAATTTGCACCTTGTTGCGGTAGCGCCATGGATTTTCCATCCCAAGTGTAGGATGTACGGGTACATGACCCAGATGACCAACTTTATGCATAGAGCTTTCCACTTGATTACGTTTCATGTTCAACTGCATGTCATAGCTCATATGTTGAATCTGACAACCGCCACATTGATAAAAGACATCACAAGGCGGTTCTACACGTTCAGGGCTTGGCTCCTCAACTTCAAGGAGCTTACCGAAGCCAAAATTCTTTTTCACCTTAATGACTTTAACCTTTCCTTTTTCCCCTGGTAAACCATAAGGAACGAAGAGCGGATAGCCATCAACTTTGCCTACACCATTGCCTTCATGTGTTAAGTCTTCAAATGTTAGCTCTACGGTTTCATTTTTCTGCACAGGTGGCTGTGGTTTTGACATCTATATAACTTCCTTTACCATCTTGTTATGGTACCGTGTTACGCTCGGACTTTGTCAGTCTCGACAAACCTCGAGCGTAACAAGGCATCTACTTTATATTATTACTCCCATCGATCTCTTGGGACAAAAAATTCGAGGTGGCGATATAAATTGACAAATTCCCCGGGTAATAATCCGCCAAATTCTCCGTCTATATTTAATTGCATTTTTTCATCCGTTAAAACTTTTATGCGATTTGCTTTTGCATAGATGACATTAGGATCATTAACATGGTTCCCTTTCATAGCTAATGAAGCAAGGCGAATAAGTTCAGCTAGATTGACTTTCTTAATAATAAGTAAATCAAACATGCCATCATCCATGTAAGCATCTGGAGCTAATTTTTCAAGGCCACCAACTGAATTTGTATTGGATACAAGAAAGACCATAACTTCCCCTTCATACCATTTCCCATCATACTCAATTTGCACATGAGTTGGTCTAAGGGAGGGAATCATTTCGACTCCTTTTAAGTAATACGCCAATTGACCCAACATTGTCTTGAGCTTACTTGGCACTTCATAGGTTAACTCGGTTAGCTTCCCACCACCAGCGATATTTACGAAGTATTGATCATTAACTCGCCCAATATCCAGTTCTTTTGAAAAGTCATCTAAAATGACATCAATCGCTTTTTTAATATTTCGCGGTACACAAATTGCTCGAGCAAAATCGTTTGTCGTTCCAACAGGGATTATCCCTAGTTTAGGTCGATGCTCGTTCTCAGCAAGACCATTAATAACTTCGTTAATAGTTCCATCCCCACCAGCTGCGACGACGACATCAAACTTTCGCTGTGCAGCTATTTCTGCTGCATGTGTCGCGTCACCTGAACCTACTGTACAATGGGTGGATGTTTCATATCCCGCTTGTTCAAATCGTTGCAATATTTCAGGGAGCTCTCTCTTAACGGCTTCTCTGCCAGAGGTTGGATTGTAGATAATCCGTGCTCGCTTCATAGGTCTTACCCCCATCCAAGCCATATTTCCTTTCATCATCATACTTCTTTTTCCTTTATTTGAAAAGTTTAAGCCCTTTTATAGGATTTCCGATGATGTGGTATTTAACACATAGAAAAGCACGCCAAGAAAGCGTGCTTTTCCTCATTTGTGACTAATTCGTATTCTAGCGTTTTTCGATCTCTTCTAAGATGATTTTGTTAACCATAGGTGGGTTTGCCTGTCCTTTGGTCGCTTTCATCGTCTGTCCAACAAGGAAGCCTAGGGCACGGTCTTTACCGTTCTTATAGTCTTCAATGGACTGTGGGTTTTCATCAAGAATACCTGTGATAATCTCACGAAGTTGTCCTTCATCTGAGATCTGCACAAGACCTTTGTCCTTAACGATTTTCTCTGGATCGCCACCGTTTTCAACTAGCTCAGCAAATACTTTCTTCGCAATTTTAGAAGAAATGGTTCCGTCTTCGATCAATTTGATCATTTTCGCAAGGCCTTCTGGTGTTAATGCAAGTTCATGAATTTCTTTGTAGTTCTTATTCATGTAAGCAGATACTTCACCCATTAACCAGTTAGAAGCTTGCTTCACATCAGCTCCAGCGTTGATCGTTTCTTCAAAGAAATCAGATAGAGCTTTGTTATTTGTAAGAACCATTGCATCGTATTCAGGTAACTCTAGTTCTTTCACGTAACGTTCTTTACGAGCATCTGGAAGCTCAGGAATCTCAGCACGTATGCGTTCTTTCCAATCATCGTTAATGTAAAGAGGAACTAGGTCCGGCTCCGGGAAATAACGATAGTCGTCTGATCCTTCTTTAACACGCATCAGAATCGTCTTTTTAGAAGACTCATCAAAACGACGTGTTTCTTGTAGGATCTCTTCGCCTGCAAGTAATGCTTTTTCCTGACGCTGCTCTTCAAACTCTAGTCCTTTTTGAACGAAAGAGAAGGAGTTTAAGTTCTTTAATTCTGTTTTAGTACCAAATTCGTCTTGGCCGATTGGGCGAATGGAAATGTTTGCGTCAGCACGAAGCGAACCTTCTTCCATCTTACAATCCGAAACGCCTGTATATTGAATGATATTCTTCAGCTTTTCCAAGTAAGCATATGCTTCTTTTGGAGAGCGAATGTCTGGCTCAGATACAATCTCAACAAGTGGTGTCCCTTGACGATTGTAGTCTACTAGGGAGTAGCCATCATCACTGTGCGTAAGTTTACCCGCATCTTCTTCAACATGAAGACGTGTAATACCGATTCGCTTCGTTTTACCGTCTACTTCAATATCGATATATCCGTTTTCACCTAGTGGCTGATCAAACTGAGAAATTTGATAAGCTTTCGGGTTATCTGGGTAGAAATAGTTCTTTCGGTCAAATTTCGTATCAGTAGCAATGTCACAGTTTAATGCCATAGCAGCCTTCATTGCGTAATTAATAACTTCTTCATTTAAAACCGGTAAAACACCTGGGTACCCTAAGTCGATCGGGTTCACGTTTGTATTCGGCTCATCACCAAACATGTTCGGACTCGGGCTGAAAATTTTCGATGCAGTTTTTAATTCTACGTGGACTTCAATTCCGATAATCGTTTCGAAGTTCATTATTGGGCACCTCCCAGGGACGGTTTTTGCTTATGGTAATCTGTTGCTTGTTCAAAAGCGTGCGCTGCACGATACACTGTGCTTTCATCAAAGTGCTTTCCGATGATTTGTAAGCCGATCGGTAAGCCTTCTGAAGAGAAGCCACAAGGTACGGAAATACCCGGAACACCCGCTAAGTTCACAGGGATCGTTAGGATGTCGTTAGCATACATCGTTAATGGATCATCTGTTTTTGAACCAACTTTAAAGGCTGGTGTTGGTGTAGTAGGTCCAATGATGACGTCATAGTTTTCGAAAATGTCGTCAAAGTCCTTCTTGATTAGCGTACGTACTTGTTGCGCTTTTTTATAGTAAGCATCATAGTAACCAGAGCTTAACGCAAATGTACCAAGCATAATACGGCGCTTCACTTCATCACCAAAGCCTTCGCTACGGGAAAGCTTAAACATGTCTAGCATGTTCTCTGCTTTTTCAGAACGACGACCATAACGAACCCCATCGAAGCGAGCAAGGTTTGCAGATGCTTCTGAGGATGAAATTAGGTAATACGTTGATAGGGCATACTTAGAGTGAGGAAGTGTAACCTCTTCCCATGTTGCTCCCATCTTCTCATATTCTTTAATTGCATTTTGAACAGCTGTTTTAACTTCTTCAGATACACCTTCACCAAGGTACTCCTTAGGTACAGCAATTTTCAGGTCTTTTACATCACCTGTTAATGCTTCTGTATATTTTGGTACTTCTACATCTGCTGAAGTAGAGTCCATTTTGTCATGCCCAGCAATTGTTTCAAGAATATATGCATTATCCTCTACAGTACGTGTTAACGGTCCAATTTGGTCAAGGGATGACGCAAAAGCGATCAGACCAAAACGAGATACACGACCGTATGTTGGTTTAAGACCTACAACACCACAATACGCTGCAGGTTGACGGATAGAGCCACCTGTGTCAGAACCTAGAGAGAACGGAACTTCACCTGCAGCTACGGACGCTGCTGATGCACCACTAGATCCTCCTGGAACATAATCCGTGTTCCAAGGATTACGTGTAGGGAAGTAGCTAGAGTTTTCGTTTGAAGAACCCATAGCAAATTCGTCCATGTTAAGTTTTCCAACTGTTACAGACTCAGCATTATTTAGCTTTTGAACAACATGAGCATCGTATAAAGGATCATAAAGGTTGTCCAAAATCTGGCTTGCTGCTGTTGTACGTAAGCCTTTTGTTACAATGTTATCTTTAATCGCGATCGGCATACCAAATAACAAGCCACGACCTTCTTTCGTGCCTCGTAATTCATCTAGTTCTTTTGCACGCTCACGAGCTCCTTCTTCGTTAAGTGTTAAAAAGGATTTTACTTCTCCATCAACTTCTTCAATACGCTTAAAGGCTTCATCTAAAAGATCATTAACGGAGATCTCTTTGTTATGTAGCCATTCCTGTATTTCTGAAAGCTTATGATCAAAAAGAGACATGCGATTAACCTCCTATTCCAAAATGGATGGCACACGGATTTGGCCATCTTGTTTTTCCGGTGCGTTTTTCAATGCTTCATCTTGCGTAATCCATTTTTTCGGTTCATCTTTACGCATGACATTTTTCAAATCTAAAACGTGTGTAGTTGGTTCTACACCTTCAGTATCTAATTCATTTAACTGTTCAGCCATCGAGATGATATCGTCTAGCTGCTTTGTAAACTTATCTGCTTCTTCTTCAGAAACATGTAAACGTGCTAAATGAGCAACGTGCTTTACTTGTTCTTTATCAATGCGTGACATTGTATAACCTCCATTCGTATCGAACATCACATAATATATGATGATACCAAAATTACCGTATAACAATCAAGAAGACTGAGTTGAATGAGAACTGTCAAATTCCAACTTATTTAAATGTTTATGTTATTTAGGTTGTGATACATATAAAAAAGAACCCCTTCTAGAAAGAAGAGGTTCTTCAAATTGTATATTACATGCTTTTTGCTTGATCGAATTCTGCAATGATTTCGTCACTTGGACGACGGCTCATTAGACTAACAACTATAGCTACTAGTGCACATAGAATGAAACCTGGAACAATTTCGTAAAGACCTGTTCCTAATTGCTTCCAGAATAAAGAAAGCAAGATAATTGGACCGAATGAAGCACCAAATCCTGCCCAAGCATAACTTACAAGGCCAAGCACTGAGCTTTCCGGGTTGTAAGCAAGTAGGATAGCAATTAGTGCAATTACACCAACAGAAATACGACCTACCCATACAAGCTCACGTTCAGATGCATTTTTACGAAGGATTGCTTTATAAAAGTCCTCCGCTACAGCTGAAGATGATACAAGTAGCTGAGAGTCAATTGTACTCATGATTGCAGATAGAATTGCTGCTAATAGAATACCTGCAATCACTGGGTGGAATAAGATTTGAGAGAATGCAATGAAGATTTTCTCAGGGTCATCTAACATCTGAACTCCACCATCAGTTACAACTTTTACACCAAACTCTGCTAAGTTGCCAGCGTTAGCAACGTCACTTACATAAGCTAGACCAACAAAACCAGTAAAGATAGCACCATATAGACCTAGGATCATCCAAGTCATACCGATGAAACGAGCTTTTGGTACATCTTTAGAAGAACGTAATGCCATAAAACGTGTTAAGATATGTGGCTGACCAAAGTAACCAAGTCCCCATGCCATAGAAGAAATAACAGCTAATACGCCAACACCTTTAACCATGTCTAAACGGCTTGGATCAATTTCCCCTACTGTTTGCATAACTTGATTCCATCCACCAAGTTCACTAATAGCCACAATTGGTACAGCGATAAGAGCTAAGAACATTAGGATTCCTTGAACGAAGTCCGTCCAACTTACTGCTAAGAATCCACCTAAAAATGTGTACGAAATAATAACAATAGCACCAATCCATAGAGCTTGTTCATACCCTAAACCAAAGGATGCTTCAAATAATTTTGCTCCGGCTACCATACCAGAAGACGTATAGAATGTGAAAAATAGTAAAATAACAAGTGCGGAGATAACACGCAAAACATGCGAGTTGTCACGGAAGCGATTTTCAAAGAAGTCTGGCACTGTGATTGAATCGTTGGCAACCTCCGTATAATTACGTAGTCGACGCGCAACAAATTGCCAGTTTAAGTAGGCACCAATAGCAAGTCCGACACCAATCCAAGCACTAGATAAACCTCCAGCGTAAATGGCACCAGGTAATCCAAGTAGCAACCAACCACTCATGTCTGATGCTCCGGCACTTAATGCAGCAACACCTGGTCCAAGGCGGCGTCCACCTAATACATAGTCTGATAAATTACTAGTCAAGCGATAAGCCGCTAGACCAATTAAAAGCATTCCAATTAAATAAATAATAAACGTAATTAACGTAGCAGTACTCATTGGGTACTAATCTCTCCTTCCAGTAAATAAAGTAATTGTTGATAAAATAATTAAAATTGGCATTGGAACAAACAACCAAAACCATGTAGCTCCAGATAGAGCAAATTCTTCTCCCATTTAAGATCCTCCTTTTTTCCACTTTATTTGAATAGATTATACATCGCCATACAATTTTCCTTCAATTCAGAAAATAATATTATAGTTATTATAGACGATGCACTTAGGAAATACAAAAAACACTATAACACATTAACATTATTCGAACATTCAAAAAATTAAAACAAACGCAAGTTAACGAATAAATATACATAACATGCATTATATATGCCTGATATGAACAAATTCGCCTATAATTATAGAGCAAAACGAATAAAATTAAATCATAGTTTTTTTAGATTTCATTGTTTTTCCAGTAGATAGTAAGATCTTAATAAAATTATTACCAAAACGTTTGCTTTCAACTTAAATCAAATTAAGAGAGATTCGTTACCTAGACAAACTAATCCCTTCTCTTCACACTATGAAGAGAAGGGGATTTTATGATTAAAGCATTTCAGATGTTGTTTTACCTTGCATATGATGTAGAAGGTATCCAGGTCCACCAGCCTTGGAGTCTGTACCCGACATATTGAAACCACCAAATGGATGATAGCCTACAATTGCCGCTGTACATCCACGGTTGAAGTATAGGTTACCTACCATGAAGTCCTCACGAGCTTGCTCGATATGAAGACGGTTATTTGAAATAACAGCCCCCGTTAAACCATATTCTGTGTTATTTGCAATCTCGATTAACTCATCAAAATCTTTTCCTTTGGTAAATCCTAAAACTGGTCCGAAGATCTCTTCCTGCATCACAACTGCTTTTGGATCTAGGTCAGCAATAATAGTCGGTTGTATGAAGAATCCTTTAGAGTTATCTCCCTCACCACCAGTCATAAGCTTTCCTTCTTTACGACCTGTTTCAATATAGCCCATGATTTTGTCATAAGCACCTTGATCGATAACAGGGCCCATGAATGTTTTTCCATCGTGTGGATCATTTACGGTAACACGTTCTTCTGTCAGCTCAACAACACGTTTTAATAAACTATCATACACATCCTCATGAGCTACTACACGTGAACATGCAGAACATTTCTGTCCACTGAAACCAAATGCGGAATGAACAATCGATTCTGCAGCTAATTCTAGATCTGCCTCATTATCGACAATAATGGTATCTTTCCCACCCATTTCAGCAATAACACGCTTCAACCACTTCTGGCCTGGTTGAACTTTTGCGGCACGCTCATAAATTCGAGTCCCAACTTCACGTGATCCCGTGAAGGAAATAAGGCGAGTACGTGGGTGATCCACTAAGTAATCCCCTACTTCAGCACCTGGTCCAGGTAAGTAGTTTATGACACCAGCTGGTAATCCAGCTTCCTCTAATACTTCCATCATCTTATAAGCAATGATTGGAGTCAGGCTTGCAGGTTTTAAAATAACAGTGTTTCCAGAAACCATTGGTGCCACTGCTGTTCCGCACATAATAGCAAAAAGGAAATTCCAAGGTGAGAATACTACACTCACACCTAATGGAATGTAATCGAATTGGTTGTTTTCAATAGGTCGGCTATTCGCTTGTGCCCCATCTTTTATTTCAAGCATCTGTCGGCCGTAGTATTCCATGAAGTCGATCGCTTCTGCAGTATCAGCATCAGCCTCTTTCCACGGTTTACCGCCTTCTTTTACAAGATGTGCTGTAAATTCATGTTTACGACGACGTACAATAGCTGCAGCTCGGAATAAAATATCTGCTCGCATTTCCGGTTTTGATTTACGCCACCATTGGAATGTGTCGTCCGCAACCTTCATAGCTTGCTCAGCTAATTCTTTGTTCGCTTTTGAAACATATCCTATTACTTCTTCCTTGTTGGCAGGATTAAAGGATGTGATTTTGTCATCCGTGTAGATTCTCTCTCCCCCAATAACGAGAGGATATTCTTTTCCAAAATCCGCCTCAACTTTCTTTAATGCTTCCTCCATTGCTTGACGATTCTCTGGTAGAGAAAAGTCAGTGAATGGTTCATGTGTGTATGGTACTACCATGTGTAACAGCCTCCTTAGAATAATTATTCCAATATACTGCTTCCATGTTGCTATAAGTATTAGTGAAGCGCTTTCAAAACTTCACTTCTTGTATCCCGCTTCAGTGACGAAGCTTTATGTGTAAAAACAGCAGTACATCTTTTAAAATAGACGTTTTACAACTTTTTACACGTCCATTTAAATTTTAGCACAACTTTATGTGTATGCGTGTGAGAAGGTTTTAGAAGAGAAGAATCTATTGGGATATGATACTTTTAACCTTCCATTACACCAAGTTACCTTAATAGTTCTTTATTTATATCTGCTTATCCACCTATTTTTTCGTAGACCGCTTGTTGAATCCACTTATCTAAGTTTGTTTTATTAAAATAGAACTTTCCATTAATTTGAACATACGGGATATAATCATATGTAGGATAGGAGGTACGCTTCATTCGTATTAACCTTTGCGAAACAATAATCTCATCAAGCTCTTTGGATGTAAGGCTTAAATAAGTAGCAGCTTCCTCAAGTGTCCACAACCCCTTTTCCATACTTACAATGGAAGCTTTTGATGAATCTTCTTCATGCTCAAGAGCTTCAGCCATGTTATCTACTTTTGCTACACCGTGCAACTGAAACCCTAAATAAAAGATTGATATACTTAATAATAAAATTGTTCCACTAATAAAGTGTTTAGCCATATTCCAGCCGCCTTTTCTATTATCTAATTCAGGTTGATTTGTTTACTTGTTAAATGTAACATATATTTTGAATTATCTGTAAGTTTTGTTAAGGAGGATTCTTATGGGGGTTTTGAATTACTAATATATGAAGTTACTCAACAGGCTAGCTTAATAATAACCTAAAGGAGTGCTTCTAATGGAATGGGCCAATCAGTTTTACAGTAAAATGTTTAGTTGGGCTGAATCCGAAACAACTGGAATCTTTAATGATTTAAGAGAAGATTTGGTAGATAAGCTTGAAGTATATGTCGACCAACCTATTGAACATATTTTAGAATTAGGGGCTGGAAGTGGACAATTTGCCGTTGCCGCAGCTAAAAGAGGATACAAAGTGACAGTTATCGAACTTGTTCCTAAAGCAATTAACCTCATGAAAAAACTTGCTTCTGAACATGGAGTAGAGAATAACCTTCATATTATAGAGGGGAACTTTTATAAGGTGGATGTACAAGGTCCGTTTGATGTGGTTTGTTATTGGGATGGATTTGGGATCGGATCAGATGAAGACCAACAGAGATTATTAAATCGTGTCTCCCAATGGCTTAAATCAGATGGTATGGCTTTAATCGACATCTATACACCTTGGTATTGGGCAAAAGTTGCGGGCGAGGAAATGAAGTTAGGCCATATCGCCAGACGATATAACTTTGACCCAGTGGGATGTAAAATGGTTGATACTTGGTGGCATAAGAATGAGCCTGAAAGTAAAGTAACTCAATACCTCCGATGTTATTCACCTGCTGATTTAAACTTGTTATTGAAAGAATCCGATTTACATTTAGATAAAATCCAAGTGGGTGGAGAGATGGATTATGAATCACGAGAGTTTATTCCAGAAACCATTTTAGAACGCGCTATGTCTTATTTAGCCAAATTGGTTAAACCGTAAAGAAAAAGAAGGGGATGGCCCCTTCTTTTTTCATGCTTATTTTATTATACTATGTATTGTTTTGCAGGTCATAAATAGCTTCCTAGTCTCATTGATCTTTTTCATCCGTTTTCTTTTTGGCAATCCAAAACGCCAAAATAATTAGAGGAATTGCAATAATCCATGGAATATTTATATGACTTTGTGTAATGATAGCTAAGAAAAATAAAAGCGCAAAAGCTACAATAATGTATAAACAACCTCTCCCAAACGTCTCCACCTAAATCCCTCCTATCAAAAAAATCATTATAGATCATTCTATAATAATAGTTATATTTTGGGAATCTCGTACAAATGTAAGTTGATTTAACTTCTGTTCAATAAATCTTACTATTCAACCTTAAATACGGCAGCTAAAGTAAATTTTTTACGGGAATCTTCAATATCGAAATCTTTTACAAAGCGATAAACTCCCTTTTCAAAATTAAGACCATATTCCCTCATACTCACTGTTTGATTGTAAGTATTATAGTTGAAATTCAAAGTTAGACCGATGCTATTAAACCCATAGTCACCTCGAAAAGGAACCTTGTACCACTCTCCATCTTTATATCGTTCAACAATAAAGGGTGTTCCAAAGGTAACAATCCCTTTACCTTGATGTTTCATTTCAAATGTAATCTCATCTAAGAAGGGGCTATAAAAATCCTTTGAAGAATTCATGGAGAGTTGAAAATCTTCCCCTTTGTATGTATTGGAGATATTCTTATATTTTGATGGAATCATTTTTGCTTCATCCTCTGATGACGTACATCCCCAGAACAACAATAAAGTCAGTATTCCTAATAAAAGCATAGAGTATTTCTTCACTACCTCTCCCTCCCTTTTGTAAGATTAGACGATAGATAGCGAGCATTTGTTTCAGGTGCCTGCCTCCACCGCTTTAACGCATTACTACAGTGGGGGTCAGGCACAAAAAAAGGCTAGCTTTAATAGCTAACCTCTTAATGCTTGCACAAAATCTTCTTTTAAGTCTTCAATATCTTCAAGTCCTATTGACACGCGGACAAGTCCATCCGTGATGCCCAGTTCTGCTCGACGTTCTTTTGGAATCGATGCGTGAGTCATTTTAGCAGGTACAGAAATTAAGCTTTCTACCGCTCCAAGACTTTCAGCTAATGTAAAGTAGCGTAAGTTTCGGAGGAGCTTATCAGCATTTTCTGAGCTTCCTACATCAAAGGAAATCATACCGCCTCCACCACGAGCTTGTTTTGTGTGCACATCGTGACTACCATGCGATTCAAGGCCTGGATAATAGATATTGGATACTTCAGGATGCTCTTGCAAGAAGGATACGAACTCTCTTGTGTTGGATTCGATCTCTTCCATACGGATCCCTAGTGTTTTAATACCGCGCATTAATAACCAAGAATCCTGTGGTCCAAGTACTGCTCCTGAAGAATTGAGCACAAAGTGAAGCTCTTCTGCTAGTTGCTGAGAATTTACGACAACTAAACCGGCAACAACGTCACTATGGCCACCAAGATATTTTGTAGCGCTGTGGAGGACGATATCTGCACCTTGATCGATTGGGTTTTGCCAATAAGGAGTACTGAATGTGTTGTCTACGATAAAGGTAAGATCATGTTCCTTTGCTAGTTCAGAAACAGCCTGCAGATCTGTGATTTTTAACAGTGGATTTGTCGGCGTTTCCACATAAACCGCTTTTGTATTCGATTGAATCGAACTTTTTACATTTTGAACATTTGATGTGTCTACAAAAGAGACCTCTATGTTAAAACGATTCAAGACTTTGGAAAGTAAGCGATACGTTCCACCGTACACATCATCTGTGAAAATAATGTGGTCACCGCTCTTGAACATCATTAGAACAGAATTAATAGCGGCCATCCCGGAAGCAAAAGCGAACCCTGCATGACCACCCTCGATATCTTTTATTAGTTCCTCAAGCGCAAAACGAGTTGGATTCCCGGTACGAGAATATTCATAACCTTTGTGCTGACCTACACCATTTTGTTTATACGTACTTACTTGATAGATGGGTACAGAAACAGCACCTGTTTGCTCATCCCCGGTAATTCCACCGTGTATTAGTTTCGTCTTACGTCTCATATCATCACTCCTCATAGATTCCTGTGCTTAAATACCTTTCGCTGCTATCTGGAAAGACGGTTACGATATTGGTTCCTGGCTTGGCACGTTGAGCTTCCTTCATGGCTGCTACAAAAGCAGAACCAGATGAGCTCGCTACGAGTAAGCCTTCTTTTTGTGTTAGTTCTTTTACAGCTCGAAAGGCATCATCATCTGAAATGGTGTGAATGGCATCAAAGTGATCAGGATCCATATAACTCGGCAAAAATTCCATCCCGATTCCTTCTGTTCGGTGTGGCCCAGATTCACCACCATTTAATATGGAGCCTTCAGGTTCGACTATAACCGTCTTTATTGAATCATTTTGTTCCTTAAGATAGCGGGCGGTTCCGGCAAATGTGCCACCTGTACCGCCACCCGCTACAAAAATATCTATCTTCCCCTCAAGTGCTTCATATATTTCTGGTCCAAGCGTTTCATAATAGGCTAAAGGGTTTGCATTATTATTAAATTGCTGTGGACAGTACGCATTTGGTGTGTTCTCCGTCATTTGCTTCGCTTTATCTATTGCGCCCTTCATTCCCTGTTCAGTTGGGGTGTTCACAACCTCAGCCCCTAAAGCACGCATTAATGTTTGTTTTTCAACACTAAATTTTTTAGGTGTAACAAAGATGATTTTAAATCCTCTTCCAATCGAAGCAAGTGCTAGACCAATCCCTGTATTCCCTGCTGTTGGTTCAACGATTGTTCCCCCCGGCTTTAACTCCCCGGTTTCTAACGCATGGTCAATCAGTTTTTGTCCCAGTCGATCTTTGATACTACCTCCAGGGTTAAAGTACTCAAGTTTAGCAAAAATACGAACCCCCTCAGGGATGTCGACATTGGTCAACTCAATGAGAGGGGTTTTGCCAATTAACTCTTGAACGCTTTTTACATAATTCATCGGACAAGCTCCTTACTTTTCATCTGCAAAAACTTGTGTCCATTCGTCACGCTTATCAAGCATATCTTGAGCTAGCGCTTGTGCTCCTTCTAAACTATGGCTTGCTGCAAAACCGCATTGAACTTCATTACAAGCTGGTACTTCTGTAGCTTGAAGCACATCTTTTAGTGCATTTTCGATAACAATTAAGATATTTTCATAGCTATCATCATTAAGAAGAGCAATATAAAATCCTGTCTGACATCCCATCGGCCCAATATCCAAAATGTGATCGTGATGGTTTCGACTGAACTCTGCCATCATGTGCTCTAGAGAGTGAAGAGATGGCATATCCATGTGCTCTTTATTCGGTTGCTTAATTCGGAAATCGTACTTATAAATTTTATCTCCACTTGGTCCTTCTGTAATTCCAACTAGTCTTACATAAGGTGCAGCAACTTTCGTGTGATCAAGGTTGAAACTTTCCACATTCATTTTTGGCATTCTCTAACCTCTCCCTTTTCGTTTTATTGGTTTACTCTATATCTATTTTCGTTTTGCCGTCATTACCCACACGTATTTGTTTTTTTGTTCAAACTTCACTTCAAAACCATGTTTTTCGCAAATGGATTGAAGTGTGCTGATTTCGGAGTAGTACTCTTGTGTTAAATCATCAGCAAGGTTGTGGTGATAAGATGCAATCGCTGTTTCGATCATTTTTCGTTTTGCTTTCTGATCTTCAAAGGACGTATCAGCAAAAACAATTACACCACCCTTTGGCAAAAGATCACGATATTGTTTTATCGCTTCGTCCTTCTCTTCATCTGTTAAATGATGAAAAGCGTAAGAACTAACAATGGACTGAATTGGTGTATTGGGCGATTTGAAATGAATGAAATCTCCGTCCTGAATCTTAGCTTCAGGTACCTTCAACTGCCCGATTTTCAGCATTTCCATAGACGGTTCAACACCGAATACATTGTAGCCTTTATTAATTAGTTTGCGTGTTAGATTTCCAGTCCCAACACCAAACTCGATGACATTTGGACCTACTGTATGTTCAACAACAGAATCTAATATATGGTCATAATTTTCGAATACTTCACGATATTCTATATCTTCACCTGAGACGGTTTTATCGTAAGATTTAGCCCAGCCATCAAATAGGTCAACAAATTCCCTACCCATGTCTCCACCTCATTTGATTTATTTTGATAATCCCTATCAGTTTACTATGCTTTAGTTTATTATGATGAGTATAGCACACTCTTAGATGAACCGTAAATGGGCAAGGGCCTAAATTGAGGGGGTTGGGATAATTTGGTTTACGTAGCAAGTTTCTTCAGATATGAGTGAGGGGGTTAATTTTATGAGCGAAGTGAGCCTGATATGAGCGGTACCTCTTTTTTTATAATCGATCTGCTAGTGTTATGAGCCGAGTCGCTATTTTATGAGCGAGATGAACAAATATGAGCAAGCAACACTTTCAGGCGATCTTCATGTGATTGCAGGCGATTCCAATTCATTTTCGGGCGATAGTTCCTTAATTACGAGCGGTCGACAGTCAAATTCAGGCGATCCTTCCTCATTTGCAGGCGATCGCCCCCCCAACAGCATCTAACATACAAAAACCCCCTCTCCGCTTAATAGCGAAAAGGGGGTTCTGGTTATTGCCCGTAAATGTGAACAGTAGGCTTTTCATCGCCTGGCTCTCGGAAAATCAAACTTTCCTGTCCATTGTGGGATTCGATATTCACTTCTAATGCAAAGTAAGTCGGGAATTTCTCAACGATAAGAGAGTACACATATTGAGAAATTCCGATCACTTCTGTTTTTCCTTTAAACTCGATTGGGATATCAATCGTGAGTTTGGTGAGTTCATCGTCCTTATAAAATCCTTTTCCTACAACACCAATGTAATTTGGAAAGTATTCGGCAATTTTAGCCTGAAAGTCTGCAATCAATTCAGAATCGTCACGATGCTCTTCTTTTGCTTCATCCGAAGGGAAAAGCACATAGTCTTCCTGAATTGACTGCCATTCTTTAATCGTCATATCGCTACCTTTTACAGTTGTCTTCGTCATGAAATTACCGGGAACCATAGAGCCGCGCTCCTCTTGGCGATACAATGCAATCATAACAGGGACATCCGTTAACGCTTCTATTTTTCGAATGCGTTCAAGAACGGTTTGTGCCAACTGTTTTCCTTGTTTTAATGATTCTTCACGGCTAATTTGTTCATAATAGTAAGCACCGTATTTAACTGGCTGAAAGCGATACGTAGAACGTAAAGCTAACCCTATCGAAATGCCTTCTACTTCAACTGTTCCATCTTCATTCTTTTGAAGGAAGTTCTGCTCTAGAATGTGGGAGAGATAGCGAGGGCGATCCCGATAATCTTCCTCTGTTGCGCCATCCTTAAGGGAAGGATTTAATCCTCTTTGTAATTCTTCTTCAGATAACTCTTGGCTAGCACCTTCTAACAACTTGTTCACTTGCTGTTGTGTCAACTTACGCTCCAACCAATCATAGAGCATATCTTCTGTCAGATACTGACCTTCCTGAAAAAAGTAATCTTCAGGATCAAAAACATCTTTGGAATGACGTCTTAAGCCGATTTCCATTTCTTCAATATCAAGGCGATTTGCGACTTGGTTCATGAGTACACCCCTGGCTTTACCGGGTTTGTATCTTTCTAATGGGCGGTAATAATCCTCTGATATGCTGTACTTCGCCACAATCGCCTTTTCTCGTTTATCATTTTTTTGATTTTCCTGTATGACTTCCTCTTGTTCGTCATAATCGGGAGCACATCCTGTTACCAACAGGAATAAGCTTAACAAAATAAATGCGACCCGCTTCATGGTCCCCACTCTCCCTATTCTTTTAACGCTTCAATAAATCGCTCTTCATCCCAAATATCTACACCTAATTGTTCCGCTTTATCATACTTGGAGCCTGCATCTTCTCCGGCTAAAAGAATATCTGTGTTTTTGCTGACGCTTCCGGTTACTTTTCCACCGAGCGTTTCCACTATTTCTTTTGCTTCGCCACGTGAATATTGCTCCATTTTCCCCGTGATTACAACGGTTTTCCCCATAAATGGTGAATCTTCAGGTTGATCGGATTTCTTTCTTCCTAAATACTCCATATTCAGTCCAAGCTCTTTTAACTCTGCGATCAATTCTGTTACTTGAGGCTTTTCAAAATAGCGAACGACTGAGTCTGCCATTTTTTCCCCGATTTCATTTACTGCAATTAAATCATCAAAGCTGGCATTCAACAATCCATCTATTGTTTCAAATTCTTCGGCTAACGTTTGAGCAGCCTTGGAACCAACAAAACGAATTCCGAGTCCAAATAAAAGACGTTCTAGAGAATTCTCTCTGGATTCGTTTATCGCTGAGAGTAAATTGTCAGCTGATTTCTGACCCATACGCTCTAACTTCAACAGTTCCTCTTTATCTAATTTATAAAGATCAGCAATGTTGTGAACGAGGTTCTCACGGAAAAGTTGTGCGATCACTTTTTCACCTAAGCCATCAATATTCATAGCATTACGTGAGACAAAATGGATCAGACCTTCACGTAATTGAGCTGGACAGTTTGGGTTAAGACAACGAAGGGCAACCTCTTCTTCTAAATGCTCAAGCTCACTGCCACACTCTGGGCATTGATCAGGCATGTGATATTCCTCTTCATCACCTGTACGCTCTTCTGTTACAACACGAACGACCTCTGGAATGATGTCTCCTGCCTTTTTAATAACGACCGTATCCCCAATTCGAATATCCTTCTCTCGGATAAGGTCTTCATTATGTAAAGAAGCTCGTTGTACTGTAGTTCCTGCAACTTTCACTGGGTTCAGAAGTGCTGTCGGCGTAACAGCTCCAGTACGACCAACGCTTAGTTCAATGTCATAAAGCTTTGTGATAGCTTCTTCCGCAGGGAATTTCCAAGCAATAGCCCAACGTGGATTTTTAGCTGTAAACCCTAGTTCCTCTTGTTGGTCTAGATTGTCGACTTTAATAACAATTCCATCGATTTCATAGCTCAACCCTGGACGGTCTTCAGTCCATTTATTTACATAGTCGATCACTTCATCGATGTCATTACACTTTTTCCACTCTGGATTGGTTTTGAACCCTAATTTTTGTAAATATTCTAAGCGCTCGCTATGAGATTCCAGTTCTCCTGCATCCCACTGGCCTACACCATACAAAAAGATATCGAGATTACGGCTAGCAGCAATTTTCGGGTCGAGCTGACGTAACGATCCAGCTGCTGCGTTACGCGGGTTGGCAAAAGGCTCTTCTTCACGTTCTTCACGCGCTTCATTTAATGATAGGAACGAACGCTGAGGCATAAATGCTTCTCCGCGCACTTCAATTGTTTCATCTTCTTTAATGCGAAGAGGAATACTTTTAATAGTTTTTAGATTTTGCGTAATATCTTCACCTGTTGCACCGTCGCCACGAGTAGCTCCTTGTACAAATAAGCCATCTTCATAACGTAAAGAGATAGCGAGACCATCAATTTTAAGTTCACAAACATAATTGACGTCTCCATCCACACCTTCACGAACACGTCGGTCAAAATCACGGAGCTCTTCTTCATTAAACGCATTTCCAAGACTCAGCATTGGGATGGCATGTTGAACTTTTTGGAAGGAATCAAGCGGCTTTCCACCAACACGCTGAGAAGGAGAATCCGGTGTTAACAGTTCCGGATTCTCTTCCTCTAGCTTAATGAGCTCCTGCATTTTTTGATCATATTCATAGTCTGACACAGAAGGTTGGTCCAGCGTGTGATATTCATAATTATATTGATCGAGTTCTTCTCGTAATGCTTCAATTTGTTGTTTTGCTTGATCTTTACTCATCTATTCACTCACCTCAAGGTTTACCCTTTTGTAATCGGGGCAAATTTCGCTAGGACACGTTTGATTCCGGTTGGCGCTGGAAAAGCGATGTCTAATTCCATCGAGTCTCCGGATCCTTGTACTTTCACAACGGTACCTTCTCCCCATTTTTTATGGGATACTTTATCACCAGTTGCCCAAGAGACACTCTCTCCTCCAGTAGAAGGTTTCTTGTTCATCGTAGCTTTACGTTTAGGTTGCTGCTTTGCTTTTGGTGCCTGGTTCATGCCACCGTTCAGACCGCCACCAGACATAGAGTTAAATTCTTTGGGAGCTGGGTCGCTGAAACCTCCTCCACCAAACGGAGAAGAGCCAGCCGATTCATCTCTTCCTTCAATCAGATCCGCTGGAATTTCATCAATAAAACGACTGATTGGGTTCATATTCGTCTTACCAAATAGCGTGCGCATTTTCGCATGTGTTAAAAACAGTTGTTTTTCAGCGCGCGTAATTCCTACGTAAGCGAGACGGCGTTCCTCCTCCATCTCTTCTTCATCCATGATTGAACGACTATGAGGGAAGACGTTTTCCTCCATACCGATTAGGAATACGATTGGGAACTCAAGTCCTTTTGCAGAGTGAAGCGTCATGAGTGTTACTTTGTTATCAGCAAATGGATCATCATCTACTTTATCAATATCTGCAATAAGGGCTAAGTCTGTTAAAAATGCAATTAAACTCTTGTCCTCATTATTCTTCTCAAAGTCCTGTGCAACAGACAAGAATTCGTTAATGTTTTCAAGACGGCTTTGAGCTTCAAGAGACTTTTCATTTTTCAACATCTCTTCATAACCCGTTTTCTTCAAAACATCTTCTACTAGATCTGTAGCTGAAAGGAAGTCCTGTTGTTGGTGCCAGTTCTTAACCATGGAACCGAACTCTTTTAAAGCATTCGTCGCCTTTTTGCTTAGACCCACGAATTCAACTTCTCCCACTGCTTCGTACATCGACAAATCATTTTGTGCTGCGTACATTTGCAAGTTTTCTAAAGATGTTTTTCCTACTCCTCTCTTCGGTTCATTGACAATACGAGAGAATGAAATATCATCGTTCGGATTCGAAATAAGACGAAGGTAAGCCAGAATGTCCTTAATCTCCTTACGATCGTAGAACTTCGTGCCTCCGATGATTTGATAAGGTACGTTTGCTTTTACAAACGTTTCCTCAATCGTACGAGACTGCGCATTCGTACGATATAAAATCGCTACATCTTTGTATTTATAATCGCCTGAGCGAACATATTCTTCTGTTTTATTCACCACGTAAAGCGCTTCATCACGCTCAGTTGGTGCCTGGTAGTATTGAATGTTTTCGCCATCATCATTATCGGTCCAAAGATTCTTCGGCTTACGACCGGAGTTTTGTTGTATAACCTCGTTCGCTGCATTCAGGATGCTTTTCGTTGAACGATAGTTTTGCTCAAGCATAATCACTTTCGCATTAGGGTAGTCACTTTCAAAGGATAAGATATTCGCAATATCCGCTCCACGCCAACGATAGATTGACTGGTCGGAGTCCCCTACAACACATAGATTTTGAAAACGATCTGCTAAAAGCTTTACAAGTTGATACTGTGCGTGGTTTGTATCCTGGTACTCATCAACGTGAATGTATTGAAAGCGACGTTGATAGTATTCCAGAACCTCTGGAACACGGTCGAATAACGTAAGCGTCTGCATGATGAGATCATCAAAGTCGAGTGATTGGTTTTTACGAAGTGTTTTTTGATACTTCTCATAAACTTTACCCGTTTGCTGATCATAGTAGCTTCCGACGGTTTTGTTATAGTCCTCAGCTGTTTTAAGTTCGTTTTTCGCACTACTGATCGCACCTAGCATTGCACGTGGATCAAACTTTTTCGGATCAAGATTTAAGTCTTTTAGGACCTGCTTAATGACGGAAAGCTGGTCGGTTGTATCAAGAATAGAGAAGTTACGATCGATGCCTATACGATCAATGTCTCGGCGTAATATACGTACGCACATAGAGTGGAATGTCGAAATCCACATTTCATTTGCGTCTGATCCAACAATATCTGCAACACGTTCTTTCATCTCACGGGCTGCTTTATTCGTAAAGGTAATAGCCAGTACATTACGTGGAGACACGTCTTTTTCGCCAAGAAGATAAGCAATACGGTGTGTAAGTACGCGTGTCTTACCACTACCTGCACCTGCCATAATTAACAAAGGACCTTCCGTTTTCTTCACGGCTTCCTGCTGTTCTTTATTCAAACCACTAAGTAAATCATTCTGTAACGGGTTCAAGGGAAACACCTTCCTTTAATCTCGTTCTTTTATCGCTTTAACCGTTTTGAGTGCTGCTTTTTTGTTTTCATATATAATGTTGCCGACCACGATAACATCAGCATGTTCTTTCATTTCAAGAGCTTGCTCTTTGGATGTGATACCTCCGCCATAAAACAGGAGTGTATCGTCTAGCTTGTCCTTTACCTTTTTGACGAGTTCAGGATCACCATAGGTTCCGCTATATTCCATATAAAAAATCGGTAATCGGAACATTTTTTCAGCCATTTGTGCGTAGGCTATGGTATCTTCCTGGTCTGGCATTTTGCTGTTGGTCACCTGATAGGCTTTTGCTTCAGGATTTAAGATGCAATAACCTTCAACAAAAATTTCGTCCCAGTCCATAATATCTCCATATTCTTTCACGGCCTGATGGTGAAGATCCATCGTCCACTTTTTCTCTGAACTATTAAGTACGGTTGGAACAAAATAATAATCGTAGCCTGGTGTGATCGATTCAAGGTTGGACACCTCTAAAATCACCGGTACTGTGTATCGACGAATACTTGCTAAGAGGGAGAGAACTTGATCGAGCGTAACGTTGTCCGTTCCTCCTACAATAATCGCATCTGTTCCAGACTCACAAATCTCTTCTAAATCTTTATCTGATATCTCTTTATTGGGATCAAGCTTAAACACATGCTCCCATTGCTTCATGTCATACATGGGTGTAGCCTCCGTTTTACATTTTCCATCTGTTTATTATATCAAAAATTCATGTCGCAATCGAAAGGTCAGAAGGGGGAATTTGTAGAATTAACAAAAGTGGGTTGATATTTTTTCCAGAAAGAGAGGTCGATGAACGTGAAACACGCTTTGTTCTACCTTGGCTGGACGATTGGAATTGGGGTATTACTGTTCCAAGGAGGGTTACTCCTTTATCGCATGAAGTATAATAGTATGATGACATATGAACACCTCCCCTATTTGATTGCTTTCACTCTTTTCCCCATTATTTTAGGGATTTCCCTTCGAATCCCTAGCATTTGGTTACGAAGAAACAATACAAAATGGGGATTCGATTGGGTGAAGTTTGTTTTCGTAGGAGTACCTGCTGCTTATGTAACATTCAGTATGATATGGGCTCTTACCCCATTAAATCAATACCCACCTCTAATACATAGCGGCTTTTTGAACCAAGACATCCCAACGCTAGCCGGAGTCGTACTCGGTTACATCCTATTAGACAGCCTTCGCGTTCCGAAAGAATAGTTAGGCTTGGTCTAGACTTGTGCTAGCGCGGGAGCTGTGCTACTATAGATTCACCAAAATCAATATTTACATATGATGACGGAGAAATAGTACTTGATCCCACTTCAACAAAAGCGATCCAGGGATGGTGGAAGCCTGGAGAATGGATGAAGGAAACGGCACTCCCGAATATGCACGTATAAAGTGGATGCTATCCTTACTTACATAGCATCAATCAGGGTGGAACCGCGGGTATAACTCTCGTCCCTGGGCAACACGACGCCCAGCGATGAGAGTTTTTTTAATGGTTTCGTGTTGCATGCGTATCTTTTCGCTAATTTTATTTATAATACCTATCTAATAAGGAGGACATGCATATGTCAGTAAACATGGAACAGTTAGTATCTCACTCCAAGCATCGCGGTTTTATTTTTCAGGGGTCTGAAATCTACGGCGGACTTGCGAACACATGGGATTACGGTCCATTAGGCGTTGAGCTTAAGAACAACTTAAAGCGCGCTTGGTGGCAAAAATTCATCCAGGAGAACCCGATGAACGTTGGTCTGGATGCTGCGATCTTAATGAACCCGAAAACTTGGGAAGCTTCCGGTCACTTAGGTAACTTCAACGACCCAATGATCGACTGTAAAGAGTGTAAATCCCGTCACCGTGCGGATAAGCTTATCGAAAATAAGCTTGAAGCAGAAGGGAATGAAATGGTTGTAGATGGCCTTCCATTTGATGAAATGGAAAAGCTAATCGAAAAGCATGACATTGTATGCCCAACTTGTGGCGAGCAAAACTTCACTGGAATTCGTCAGTTCAACCTGATGTTCCAAACGCAACAAGGTGTTACAGAAGGGGCTACAGATGATATCTACCTTCGTCCTGAAACTGCACAAGGTATTTTCGTAAACTTCAAAAACGTTCAGCGTTCTATGCGTAAAAAGCTTCCGTTTGGTATTGGCCAAATCGGTAAAAGCTTCCGTAACGAAATCACACCTGGTAACTTTATTTTCCGTACTCGCGAATTCGAACAGATGGAAATGGAATTCTTCTGTAAGCCTGGTGAAGAGCTAGAATGGTATAAGTATTGGAAAGACTTCTGCCACAATTGGCTAACATCTCTAGGAATTGCGGACGAAAACCTACGTCTTCGTGAGCATGATGCAGATGAGCTATCCCACTACTCCAATGCAACTACTGACATTGAGTATAAGTTCCCCATGGGATGGGGCGAGCTTTGGGGCATTGCGTCTCGTACAGACTATGACCTAGGTAAGCACGCTGAGCATTCTGGCGAAGACTTCAAGTACATTGACCAGGAAACAAACGAACGTTACATTCCTTATGTAATTGAACCTGCTCTAGGCGCGGACCGCTTAGCACTAAGCTTCATTGCTGACGCATATGAGGAAGAAGAGCTTGAAGATGGATCTTCTCGTACCGTTATGAAGTTCCACCCAGCTGTTGCACCATACAAAGCAGCGATCTTCCCTCTTTCTAAGAAAATTGGAGATCAAGCTAAAGAGATCTTCGCTGACCTAAGCAAGCATTTCATGGTTGACTATGATGATGCAGGATCTATCGGTAAACGTTACCGTCGCCACGACGAGATCGGTACACCATTCTGTATCACATACGACTTCGACTCTCAAGAAGACGGCCAGGTAACTGTACGTGACCGCGACACTATGGAGCAAAAACGCATGCCAATCAGTGAGCTGCGTAGCTTCTTAGAAGGTAAAATGGATTATTAATTATTGGGAAAGCTTTCGACCTGTGGAACTCAGGTCGAAAGCTTTTTTTTGCTCTTGGAAGGGTAAGATCCTGTTAACTGCATGCTTTCCTGCTTCGCGAAGCTCCACCTCTTTCGTGCGGAGCTCTCCTACTTCCGTGAAATCAAAGTAGGTTTATTAAGTGTTATTGTAGCCTTTCTCGTAATCATTTGTTTAAGGATTTTCCGCATCAATCCTGTAAGAATTACTTAAAAGAGAAAAACGCTCTGGGAATCATGACTAACGGGTTCGGTTGAGAGGGAGAAAACGTAAAATAACATTGTTTTTGGAGGTGCAATTAGCATGCTAATTGCACCTCCATTTTTTATCGATATATCAAGGTTTTTTGAAAAAATTTTGTACTTTAACATGCCAATTAGCACCCTATTTAGTATACTGATTCGCAAGCGTACAAAAATTATTGTACTACTGCTAAAAGGTATGTTATTTAGCATGTTAATTTTGGTGTTAAATTCAGTGTTAAAACCCATGTTAATTGGTTATGCTGATTAAAAATAGGATATAAAGGAGTGTCTTTTATAATGGAATTTATTGAACCTAGAAATATTAATGCTGATAAAGTGGATTGGCTTATTTCAGAACGTGTTAGAGCTCTCGTCTCTTACTACGCAGAATACACAGAATACACGGAAAGCGATGTAGTTGATAAACTATTGCTAAATATACTAGATGACAAAAAGTTTATAGAGTGGATAAAAGACAAAAGAAACAACAAGCGGATTATCAAGCAGGTAAACATCGAACATTTAATTGAGGAAAAGGAAGAGGAAGTTGGCTAAACTCAAAAAAATACTTTCAAAGGACGATGTTATATTAGAAGTCACTAACCCTGTTTCTGAAGAAGAGTTAAAAAATAGACAAAAGGATTATGATGTCTTACCTCCAAGGAAATTTGGAACAAAGTATAGGGATTTGTTGTTTAAACCAATTGAATTCACCCTTTTAAAAAAGAGTTATTCTTTTCAATTCAATCTTTGTACAAATCCATACTGTAAGTGGCAAGGACTACAACAAGAGAAATTTGATACAAAGGGAAAGCCAAGTCGATATAGATTAGATTCATCAAGTGATGAAAGAAAACAGATCAAATGTAATCCTGATCCAGTGAATCCAAATAGAGGTGCCGCACTTGGTTGCAAGTCTGCCGCGTTATCTAATTGGTCTATTGCTGAAGAAATACATAGGTTAATTCGCATAAATAGCGTTAAGGTTGATGAACCTATTTACAACTTTCATAAGGAAGGATGTCCTAAACACGAGCAAACTCCCTTTAAATCACCGTCACTATTTTACAGACAAGGGAAAAGTAGCAGCACGGGCGCTCAGCAATGGCAATGCAAGACATGTAAGAAAAAGACAACACTCAGACCAGATGGTAAAAAATCAGTTGTGTATAATCAGAAGCGCAGTGAAATTAACCTATTATTTACTAAATTATTGCTAAACAGAGAACCAATAACTAGAGCTTGTGAAGTGTTAGGAATTGCAGATGGAACATATTATGACAAATTAGAGTTTGTATACCTTAGATGCCTTGAATTTTTAGAAAGAAACGAAATCAAACCGATGCAATCAAAAGAGTTTAAAGAGATATGGATCAACACAGATAAAATGACATACCACTTAAACAATGTACGCAAGAAAGGCATGGGAGGAAGCAAATATAGCGAACTCGAGGAATCTGTTTTCCCTACTAATGTAGTAATTAGTGCTGATGCAATTTCTAGATATGTATTTAGAAGCGATGTAAATTATGATTGGGAAGCTTCTCTTGATGATATTGAGAAAGATACTATTCAATTTAAGGATGACCATTTAGGTGTATACGCCAGAAAGAATGCAAGGCACACCAAATTCTCTTTTTATCCGCAACCACCTTCAGCGAATGATACACAGTCAAAAGCAGAGTATAACAATGATCTATCTAAAGTGGAGAAAAGAGCCAAATATACAGATGGCTTACAGGTTAACTCAACTTACACAAGTATTGCTCACTATTGGTTAATTAAAGAGATGGTAAATGCATCGGAATGGCGTTTTATAACGGATGAAGACAGCTCTCTTATCACAGCTATTTTCCGAGTGTTTGCGAGAGAAATACGTTTGAGCGATGGACACCACTTCCTGTGTCAAACAGACAAAACTAAGTCAAGGAAACAAGCGCGACAGGAGTTTTTAGAAGCACAAAATGAACTTTTAGAATGGGCTAATTTCAATGATATTAAGACAAAAAAACTAAGAGACTTAGCCAAGCTTAAACTAGAAAAACTATTTGAAACCCACCATTTTCATAAAGAAGTTAAAACTTCTACTGGTACTCATTTAGAATACGATGATAACCCGATAGAACATCCTTTGGCTACGATAGATAGGGGGTATCGTTCTGTGGATTGTACAACCAACTTATCGTCTCTCGAACCAAAGGATATTGCTGAATTAATGCTAAATGTGAACGACAACGCATCAAATGCCTTTATACAGCAAATTAGAAGAAGACTGTCGATACTTGAGAGGCCCTTAACAACTGCTCGAGGAGATCAAAAGAGTTACATCTATGCGAACTTTAATCCAAAGTACGCACAAATGGCCATAACGATATTGAGGACGTACTATAATTTTTGTTTACCTTACAAGACAGGTAAAGTAAATAAGACCCCCGCCCAACGATTAGGTATTGTTGATAAGATATTTGAACTGAAAGATATTATTTATTTAAGGTGATCGGACTAAAGACGGAAAAAAGGAGCTTGGAAATCCAAGCTCCTTTTAGTTCTATTATTATTTTTCTTCAACTATGCCACCCTTTTTTTGGAACTAGGACCTTGAGAATTACAAAAAACTCTGATTATCGGTGGTTTATCTAAAAATGTTCTCCTCAATCCATTCAATATAATTAAAATTATTGAATTCATTTAAATTGGTAGTCTCGCTTTCTTTTAGTGGCTTATAAGATAAGAATTCACCTGAGATCTTTTCGTATGCTTCCTTAAAATCAACCACTCCTGGTTTTATATTTCTATTATCAGCCTGTGACCATTGGTAATATTTAATTTGATTTTCTTCATCTTCAAAAATTTGAACCCAACCAATCCTTAAAGATAAGTTATCTAAATATTGTTTTTTAGTTTGTCGATTTATTTTCTCCAATTTTAGATCAAATTGAAAAGAACATTTTCCCTTTTGTGCTTCCTCACATGTCATTGGAATAATATTTGTTAAAGGTTTATGTTCAAAACTATCTACGCCTTCATTTCCTGTTGGTTTATAAGGGTATAGGCCTTCTAATCGTAAAAATACAATAGAGTCGATAAACTTTAGTTCTGTTGGATAAACCGTTTCTGACTGGAAATCAGCATTGAAGGTAAGCTTGTCATCTTTCCACTTAAATGAATTTAATGTCCATAGTGCCTTCGCTTCTTCATCGTATCTAACATTTGTTCCATCAATAATTCCATCGAATTGCACTTGAACATCTTTATCTTTCACTTCAAAGTCTTTAGGTTTAACTTGATTATGTGCACATCCAGAAATAATAAAAATGATTGATATTAAAAACAATAAAGAAATCTTACGCAAAAGAACCCCACCTTTATAAAACTCTTTATTAGTTTAGACGGAAAAAGTTTATAAAGGTTTCAATCTCCGTTAACTAAATATTTTAAATACTACCGTATTTCTTAATCCACATTACTACATACTGTACTTACACAAGGAAAGGCAATACCTTTGTTAAAGCACCACCACCCGTTAAATTAACTTATTATCGGTAAGGTTCGTTTTTCTGCCCAATGAAGAATAAACTGTTTTTGACGAGGATTTAAGTTTTCAGGTAAGTCTTCTCTTCGAAAGAACCGATGTTCTTTACTTTCTATACCTTTTTGTTTTAAATCACCATTATATTCCTTTGCCTTAAAAATAACCTGAACACTATAGACCTTATCTTTGTTTGGATATTCAACAAAACAACTTTCTCCTGAATAAACCCCAAATAATTCTAATTCATTGACTTCTAATTCTGTTTCCTCAAAGGTTTCCCTTTTAGCTGTTTCTTCAAATGATTCTCCTAATTCCATTACTCCACCAGGAATACACCAATTATCTTCATCAGTTCGATGTTGCAATAATATACATTCATCCTTTTCAATTATTACTCCACATCCAACTGTAAAAAGCGTTTCGTGACCAATAAGCTTTCTCATATCTTTAATATAGTTCATTTAAAATAATACTCCTATCAATTCAATTTTGTTAGATTCATCTCTAAAGATCAAACTGTTATTGCCTCTTAAGCATTACTCCTTTGTTAGTTTAAGATCAAACCTCACTTTTTTACATCATTATATCACTAAAAAGTAAGACTTTACCAAAAAAACAAGGAAAAAGCAGACCTTAATATTTGGTCTGCTAATCTCCTTGATGATTAACTTGTTAATTCACATGTTGATCAAATTATTAGAAAGGGTTTTATTTTTGTTGATATTTTCAATTTTCTCCCTCTCAACCGAACCCGTTAAATCATGACCCCAGAGCGTTTTGATAAAAACTATTCTTCTTTATGAATACGATCAAGCGCCATCGTATAAGCATCGTTTCCGTAGTTAAGACAACGTTTAACACGGGAGATTGTTGCTGTTGATGCACCTGTGTCATTTTCAATTTTATGATACGTATGGCCTTCACGTAACATGCGTGCAACTTCTAAGCGCTGCGCTAAAGACTGGACTTCATTCATGGTTGCCAGATCATCGAAAAATTCATAGCATTCTTCTACACTTTCTAGAGCAAGAATGGCTTGAAATAGTTGATCCAATTCTTTTCCTCTTAATTTATCAATTTGCATGTTGGACACTCCTTTAATTATTGCGGACTCGTGAATGTTACAGACTGTTGGATACCAGGACTTTCTGGTATGATGTTTACCCATGTCTTTCCTGGTACAAAACCGAGCTTCTTCCCATCCTTAAATGGGATAATACGCCCGTCTACGTTCTTCCAAGAGACTTGTTGCACTTTCCCTTTTTGAATCAGATAACCGTTTCCACCTGATTCTGTATCAATGGCACGGCGTAATTTACTATCAATCACCTGATGGCCCGTTTCTACGATAAATACGTTATCCACCGTGGTTGGTTCTTTTGAATTTAGATCGGCTGTTTTGGAGCCATCGTTGAAACGTGTATATTTTTGTGTATCTTGATTATATTCGAATTTAACGGTTTCACGAGGTGAGTCCGAATATGTAATATTGATCGTTGTAGCCTCATTCCCACTGATATTCTTGATTTGTTCATCGTTCAAGAATGGAAGGGGTTTGTGCTCTTTCTTAACCTCATACCCTTTTTGTTGCGCAACATCGTACACATTACGAATCATTAAGTAAGAGTTGTGAGGCGCATAACGAAAGCTTTCGCGCTTAAATAAATGACGGTCATTATCATAATACATCCCATTGATATGATCAATATAGCCTGCTTTTAACTTATTTTCAATGTACTGTGCTGCTCCGTGGTAGAGATATAGAGCATTATACCCTTTAGCAATTCTGAAATAATACTCTCTAGCACTTCGAACAGGTCCTACAAGCGGAGGCTTTTCACTATGATAAAAAGCTAAAAACCTTGTGATTGGGCCTTCTGCTAATACTTCATACACCATGTCTGCCTGATTCAGACCTGTTTGAGGGCGTGCTTTTGAATGGTTGTTAACCATAACAGATATGATACGATGATTAACAGGTTCATCTGTCCCTTTACCTGTTAATGGATAGGTATAGGCAAACTCAGGCTCTTTCTTTTCTTCCTCTTCCTTTTTTTCTTCATCTTCTTTATCTACAACTTCTACAGGATCTTCTTTTTCTTCATTTTGTTCCTGTTTTTCTTCATTTTCTTTTTGACTCGTTTCGTCCTTTTCTTGCGTTGATTTTTCACTACATGCAGCCAGAACCAGTATGGTCGCTATTGCCAATAATAGCATCCATCGTTTTTGCATTCTTGTCACACCTTTTTGTAAGACTTTCTCTATGTAGAACTTGTCCAAAGAGGCCCCTTCCTCCTTGAACAACATTTTCACACTTTAATTCTCTTCTATTTTAACGCATTATCGCAGGAAAAAGTACCTCTTTCTTTTTTACATCAATAATTCCTTTAGGTGTTATGCGAATAAAAGGTAAATGAGTTGAAGATAAGAACAAGAGCGTGTACACCGGATCATGATATGGGTACCCATGCTCTTCTAAAAGCTTCTTCAATCCCTTTTCCTGTTTAATTAACGTTTCCATAGGCACATCAGACATCATGCCTGCAATATGCAATGGGATTTCGTAGACGACTTCTCCTTCATGGACAGCTACTATGCCTCCACCAATTTCTTTCATCCTTTTGAAAGCATGTTTCATATCTTCTTTATCTTTACCGATTAACACCAAGTCACCGGTATTGGAATAAGAGCTAATCAGGCCTCCAAGTGACGTTGTAAAGCCTTTAATCATAGAATTTACTTTCCACTTTCCTTCTCGATCCAACAACGTAAGATATGCCTCATCTTGTGCTGGTGGGGTTTGGACAGTATATGGCTTTAGTATGACTTCATTTTGCATATGTAAGCCAACTGGTATAGAAAACTGAAGATCATGATCGGTCATATCCCAATCTAATTGCAACTTGCCCATTCCATACTCTGCCCAAGGGAAAGAGTCTTTCCACTTTTGAACATCTCCGTAACCTTTCACCCACTTTCCTCTTGCCATAACAGAAACAGGTGTGGGTTGGTCCTTCGCTTCGAGAAAATTGATATGAGCAACACGACCTGGACCAATTGAGCCGATTCGATGCTCCATCCCAAAATATTTAGCTGCATTATAAGAAGCCATACTATATGCTTCATGCGCAGGAATTTCGTTCTCTAATGCAATTTCTATACATCGATCCATAATTCCTTGTTCATAAAAGGAAGGAGTTGATCCATCAGTGGTCAACATGATGCGATCATATGTATCAATGCCAAGGTCGTTCATTTCTTTTAAAATCTTCGGTAGATCGGGACGAATTGATGAATAGCGAAGTGCAGCTGTATATCCTAGACGGAGTCGCTCAAACACTTCTTCACCTGTCATGGCTTCATGATCACCATCCGTACCAAGAAGCTTCATTTTTGTTAAAGTGCGTTCTGATGCTCCTGGGAAGTGTCCCTCTACAGGTTTGCGTGCTCTTTTGGTCTCTTGCATCCAATGGAGTACGCGATCATCATCCTTTAATACATTTGGCCAGCATGTCAGTTCTCCACCTTGTAAAACAGCGTCATGTTGAAGCCAATCTAACACATCTTGATCTCGTAAAAACTCTTCGTCATTTTGTAATGAGGATTGTGAGTCAAACCTGCTCCACCAGTATAACGAAACGGGTAAATCATTCAATCCCTCCATTAAAGAAAACGCTTTCTTTTTCTTTAATAAAAAAAGCAACACAAGGTTGTCATTAATTAATGTGGTTGTCCCAGATTGGGATGCATATTGTGCCAATCGATGGGGATTATATAACTGAAACGGATGCGCGTGTGGCTCAATGTAACCTGGAACGAGGTACTGATTGGAGCAATCAACGTATTCTGTCTCGTCACTCTGAGATGGCAATTGATCTCCTACATACACAATGCGATCTTCATAGATCCATATATGAGCCTTCATCCAACGTTTCATGTATACATTTAAATACGTAGCATTCTGCAGCACAATCGAGGGAGCAATGGAACCATCCATAACAGCTACATGCTCTCGAAGTTGTTTGTTGCGCCAGCGGTAACGGTGTTCATTCATCGGTCTTCCTCCATTGTTTGATTCGTCTTTTGGGAGTGTGCTAGGCGAAATAGACCTAGTATTTTCCATACATTAATTTTATTTAATGGTAACATAATTTTGAATTTAACGCATTAATGTTTTGAAGGGAATGGTTATTGATGGTACGTCCAAACATTGGAATCATTAACGCAATGATTCGCATAACAGTAGGGTTAACTGTAGTGGCCTATTCAACAGCACGTATGGTGCGACAGCCATGGAGACAGAGCTCCATGATGTATGTCATGATCGGGGCTATGAAAGTAGCAGAAGGGATCGTACGTTATTGCCCTGTTACTGCTATGGTACAACAACAAGTCGATCAAAAGAAAGAAAAAGATGATGAAGAAAGTGGAATTAACCCATCTTAATAAACTAAAAGTACCGTGACGCTCCTAAGTAAGGAGCGTCACGGTACAAACACTAAGGAGGTAAATCGTATGAACATAGCAGAATACATGACAGATATGACGTTCGTGATTGCCTTAATCATCGGTAGTATTGTCGCTATTTTGTATATTTATATCCGGAAACGGAAGTCCTAATGGCCTTCCTTGCAATATCTCGACGATAAAAAAACGTACTCGGTACTTGTGCTTCTTGAAGTGTGTTATAAATAGTTTCAATTGTTTCTTCTAGCGTGTCACCTTGAGCACTTAATAAAAACACACGTCCTCCATCACTCACAAGCTGATTATCCTCGTTTCGAACACCGGCATATATAGGAATTACTGTACGATTTCCTTTTACATTAGGTAAAAGGATTCCTTTTTGATAGTCACCTGGATAACCTGCTGAGGAAACGACAACACCTGCACAGAAACCATCTTTCCAATTAAGTTGAGGGTCTATTCCCGCCTGAACGTCCTCCATTACCTGTATAAAGTCATTCTCAAGTAGAGGAAGAACTACCTGTGTTTCTGGATCCCCAAACCTAGCATTAAATTCAATTACCTTTGGACCTTCTTGTGTTTGAATACATCCCGCATAAAGAATACCGCTAAACGATCGCTTTTCTTCTACAAGAGCAGCGGCCGTCGGTTCAAGAATTCCTCTAACAGCTGCCTCGATTGCCTCTTGGGATAAATGTGGTACAGGAGCATACGCCCCCATTCCACCTGTATTTGGTCCTGTATCTCCATCAAAAATTCGCTTATGATCTTGGGAAGGAATTAAAGGATATACCTTATAACCATGAACAAAAGCCATTAATGAGAATTCTTCCCCTTCTAAATACTCCTCAATAACTACCTCTTTACCAGCATCACCAAACTGGCTTTGTTCCATCATTACATCAATCGCCTCAATTGCTTCTTCAACACTCATCGCTACTGTGACACCTTTACCAGCAGCAAGACCATCCGCTTTTATAACAATTGGCGCACCTTGGTCTTTTACATAAGCTTTGGCATCATTTGAAGAAGTGAAGGATTCATATTTTGCTGTTGGGATGTCGTACTTCTTCATAATATCCTTAGCAAAAGCTTTACTACCCTCTATTCTCGCAGCTTCTTTCGTTGGGCCAAAGATATCTAATCCCGCTTCTCTAAACTGATTTACAATACCGTTCATTAAAGCTACTTCAGGCCCTACAACAGTCCATGCCACCTGATTCGTTTTAGCAAAATGAATCAATTCTTCCACATCTGTTTCAGAAATAGAGACAAGCTCAGCCTCTGTCATCCCTGCATTTCCCGGAGCTGCATAAACCGTATCCACTCTAGGGCTTTCCTCTATTTTCTTCACAAGACTATGTTCTCGACCACCACGGCCAATAACGAGAATATTCAAGCTCCCCCACTCCTTCACTTAGTGTTTGAAATGACGCATACCTGTAAAGACCATTGCTATACCATGCTTATTACAAGCATCGATTGAATCCTGGTCACGTTTCGAACCACCTGGTTGAATAATCGCTTTAACACCCGCTTCAGCTGCTGCTTCAACTGTATCTGGCATTGGGAAAAATGCATCACTGGCAAGTGCGCTACCTTCAGCTTTTTCATCTGCTTGTTCAAATGCAATTTTCGCTGCTCCAACACGGTTCATTTGCCCTGCTCCAACGCCAACTGTTTGTTGACCCTTTGCTAAAACAATTGCATTCGACTTCACATGCTTTACAACTTTCCAAGCAAACTGTAGATCTTCCCACTCTTGTTCTGTAGGACGTCGATCAGTTGGAACCGAAATCGTGACATCTTCTAATGTACCTTGATCAGCATCCTGCACAAGTACGCCTCCACGAACGCTTGTGATAAGTGAAGAAGCGCTGTCACTATGCTCTGTATCAATTTTCAACAAGCGTAAGTTTTTCTTCTCTGTTAATAACTCCATCGCTTCTTGTGAAAAGGAAGGGGCGATAATGATTTCTAAAAAGATTTCTTTCATTTTGGCCGCTGTCTCTTTATCAACTTCACGATTTAAAGCAACAATGCCTCCAAAAATCGAAACAGGATCTGCTTCAAAAGCTCGAGAGTATGCTGTAAAGAGATCCTCTCCTACACCTACACCACAAGGATTCATATGCTTCACAGCAACAGCTGCTGGCTGCTTATATTCAAGCACCATTTGTAAAGCTGCATTCGCATCTTGGATATTATTATAAGATAGCTCTTTTCCGTTTAATTGCTCAGCATTCGCAAGGGAAGCTCCTTTATATAAAGGATCCTTATAAAAACCAGCTTTCTGGTGTGGGTTTTCTCCATAACGGAGATCTTGGACTTTTTCATATGTAACGGAATATTGCTCAGGTGACTGTTCATCTTGCGAGTCTTGAAAATACTGCGCGATTAGAGTGTCATAAGCTGCTGTATGCTGATAAACCTTTCCAGCCAGACGTTTACGCTCTTCATGTGATAATTCTCTATCTTTCATACTCATAATTAGCTCAGGGTAATCACGTGGATCAACCACAACTGTCACACTTTCAAAGTTTTTAGCCGCTGCACGTAACATCGTTGGACCACCAATATCGATGTTCTCAATCGCTTCCGTTTCCGTTACGTCTTTTTTAGAGATTGTTTCTTTGAAAGGATATAAGTTTACAACAACTAAATCGATCAGTTTGATATCTAACTCATCTAACTGTTTCATGTGATCCGATCCATTTCGTTTCGCTAATAGACCAGCGTGTACATTAGGATGTAACGTTTTAACGCGACCTTCCAAAATCTCTGGAAAATCCGTCACATCCGAGATAGACATCACATGAAGTCCCGCTTCTTCTAGCGTACGTTTGGTTCCTCCAGTAGATATCAGTTCATATCCCAATGTAATCAGTTGCTTAGCAAAATCTACAATTCCTTCTTTATTCGATACGCTTAAGAGTGCACGTTTCGTTTGTGGCATGGTTTAATCTCTCCTTCTAAACATCTATGAATAACGATTGGATATAACTCGTGCTCGATTTTTTGTATTTTACGTTGCAAGGATTCTCGATCATCATATGGCGTGACTTCAACAGATTCCTGCTGAATAATCGGTCCAGTATCCATTCCCTCATCAACAAAATGAACGGTTACACCAGTCTTCTTTACTTTTGCATCAAGCGCTTGCCCAACAGCATCCTTACCTGGAAATGAAGGAAGCAAAGATGGGTGAGTGTTTAAAATCTTCCCTTGATAAGCCTCAAGCATCGTTTCACCTAACAATCGCATATAGCCTGCTAAAATCAGCCAATCCACTTCTAGAGCTTCTAATCGTTGTACAATCATTTTTTCATAAGCTTGCTTATTCGAAAAGGTTTTTGGCTGAAAAACTAGAGTCTCTATACCGAGCGTTTCCGCTTTTTGGATAACTGGAGCATCAGGTTTATCGCATACTAACAGCTTTACATCACAAGGTAATTCCCCTCCTAAAGCTTTTAGAGCAATCCTATCAAAATTAGATCCACTACCTGAGGCAAAAATTGAGATATTTTGTTTCATCGGTAACGAACCCCCGAGCTATATGTTACTTGACCGATGGACCATGCTTTTTCTCCCGACGCATGTAACTCTTTTAACGCATTATCCACATCATCAGGTGAAACCGCCACAACCATGCCGATTCCCATATTAAATACACTGTACATATCCGGTTCATTCAACGCACCCAAACGTTGCAAAAATGAAAATATTTTCGGAACTTCCCAGGCTCCTTTTTCAATTATTGCCCCGTAAGAAGACGGAAGCATGCGCGGTATATTTTCATCAAACCCTCCACCTGTTATATGGGATATCCCTTTCACATACACTTCTTTTTTCAAAGCTTTAATGGCTTCCGCATAGATTTTTGTAGGGGTGAGAAGCACTTCAGCCAGTGATTGATCAAAAATGCCATAGTCTTGATTAAGTTCCATTTCTTTGTCATGAATCACTTTTCTAACAAGGGAGTACCCGTTGGAATGAATACCGCTTGATCCAATTCCTATCAAGACATCACCAGGTTCAATATCTTCACCCGTAATGATATTTTGTTTTTCAGCAATGCCTACCACAAAGCCAGCAAGGTCATATTCTCCTTCAGGATACATGCCAGGCATTTCTGCTGTTTCACCTCCAATAAGTGCACAGCCAGATTGAACACACCCCTCCGAAATACCTTTTACGATGTCTTCTATTTGCTTAGGATCATTCTTCCCACAGGAGATATAATCAAGGAAAAAGAGTGGGTCTGCACCTTGAGCGATGATATCATTCACACACATCGCTACGGCATCAATCCCGATGGTGTCATGTCGATTTGTGTCAAAAGCAATTTTCAGCTTCGTACCTACACCATCTGTACCTGATATAAGAACAGGTTCATCATATGTTAGGAAAGATAGATCAAACATACCTCCAAATCGACCGATCTCCCCCATAACTTCTGGTCGTTTCGTACGCTCGATATGTTTTTTCATACCTTCAACAGCTTTGTACCCTGCTTCTACATCTACTCCAGCTTGTTTGTATGACTCTCTCACAACGTCACCCCTCTACGCTTTTTCATATGGATGGACTGTTTCCGGGAAGATTTCAGTTGGATAAGATCCGGTAAAACATGCCTGGCAATGTCCATGCATCAGGCTTTCTTCCCGTTTTCCGATCGCCTGTTGCAAGCCCTCAACAGATAAAAAGGCCAAGCTATCTGCACCAATCATGTCTCGTATTTCTTCCACATTGTGCTTACCAGCAATAAGTTCCTCTTTTTCTGAAGTATCTATTCCGTAATAGCATGGATTTTGAATGGGAGGTGCACCGATTCGTACATGCACTTCTTTTGCACCTGCTTCTTTCAGCATTGTTACAATTCGTCTACTTGTTGTACCGCGCACAATAGAATCATCCACCATCACGACACGTTTTCCTTCCACGATTCCTCGGACAGCTGAAAGCTTCATTTTGACACCTTGCTCTCTTAATTCTTGAGAAGGTTGAATAAAGGTACGTGCAACATAACGATTTTTGATTAAACCAAGCTCATAAGGGATACCTGAGTACTCCGCATACCCAATGGCAGCTGAAATACTAGAGTCTGGTACACCTGTTACAACATCTGCTTCAATCGGAGATTCTATAGCTAATTTTTTCCCCATTCGCTTACGAGCCGAATGAACATTAACCCCATCAAGATTGCTATCAGGACGAGAAAAATACACATATTCCATCGAGCACAACGTCCGTTGAATAGGGGAAGCAAATCGCTCAGAATGAATGCCGTTATCATCAATGACAACCATCTCTCCTGGTTCAATCTCCCGAACATAATCTGCACCAACTACGTCAAAGGCACATGTCTCAGAAGAAACAACATAGGAATCTCCCATTTTCCCAAGTGATAACGGGCGCAACCCTCGAGGATCAAGTGCCACAAACAATTGATCCTCCGTCATCATGACAAACGCATAGGCACCTTTCAGCATCGTTAGTGCCTGCTTTATACCTTCATTAATAGGAAGGGATCCACTTCGACGAATAAGGTGTGCAACAACTTCTGTATCTGAGGTCGTTTGTAAAATACTTCCCTGCGCCTCAAGTTGACGTTTGAGCGCATGAGCATTTACAAGATTCCCATTATGAGCTAAGGCAAGGCTATTTTGTTGAGAGCGAAATACAAGGGGCTGCACATTTTCATATCCTCCCCCACCTTGTGTGGCATAGCGTACATGCCCGATTGCTCCATGACCATTCAGTCGTTCAAATCGCTGCGCATCAAATACGTCTGTCATCAAGCCAAGGCCTTTTTCAACTTTCAATTGTTCCCCATCTGTTACGACGATTCCAGCACCTTCTTGCCCACGGTGCTGAAGACTGTGTAAACCATAATAAGTGAGTTGTGCAGCATCCTCATGTCCCCATACAGCAAAAACGCCACATTCTTCATTTAACCCTTTGATTTCAGTTGGCACGGAATTGCCTCCTTCCAAGCTTGTTTCAATTCGTGTGTGGGTAGGTTAAGAATAGGAGTATCGTTATGGTTGATGCTCATGTTTGACTCATCCTTTACTGTTCCAATCAAACGGGCATCGTCTACCATTTTTTCAAAGTCTGAAGCGTCTTCTTTTGACACCGACACGACAAAGCGTGATTGTGTTTCAGAGAAAAGTTCAGTCCCTATATCTCCTGAAAGAGCCACATCACATCCAAGTTCCTGATCAAATAAACATTCAGCCAATGCAACAGCTAATCCACCTTCAGCAATATCATGGGCTGACTGGACAACTCCGCTTTGGATAGCCTGTAAAAGTTGTTCTTGTCTTTTTTGTTCAATTTCTAAATCAAGGTGTGGAGCTTTTCCAAAGTACCGTCCTTCTCGAAGCTTTTGCAGCTCACTTCCTCCAAACTCAGGTTGAGCCTCACCCATGACATATATAAGATCTCCAGGCTTTTGAAAGCTTTGTCGCGTTACATGTTCCAGATCTTCAATAAGACCCACCATACCGACTACAGGAGTTGGGAAAATCGATTGCTGATTGGAACCATTATAAAGCGAAACATTTCCGCTGATTACAGGTGTGGATAACGATTCACAAGCACGACTCATCCCTTCCACTGCATGCTCCATTTGCCAAAAGTATTCCGGAATTTCTGGGTTACCAAAGTTTAAACAATCCGTTAATGCTAACGGTTTTCCACCTGAACAAATAATATTGCGAGCCGCTTCAGCCACTGCGATTTTCCCACCCGTATTTGGGTCTAAATAAATATAGCGAGAATTACAATCTGTGGTCATCGCAATAGCTTTGTTCGTTCCTTTAATACGCAAAACTGCAGCATCTGAACCTGGTGCAACTACCGTGTTCGTTTGAACCATGGTATCGTATTGGTCATAGACCCATTCCTTACTTGCGATTGTGGATTGTTTCAATAAATCCATTAGTGTTTCTTCCGTGTTGTCCACATGTGGATAATAGGGTTCCATGTTTTGAAATGTGGAAAAGTACGCTGGCTCTTTTGACGGTTGGTGATAAACAGGTGCATCCTCAGCCAAGGAGTCAACCGGAACATCCGCTACGACTTCATCTTGATGAGTCAGGCGTAGCACACGGTCCTCAATCACCTCACCAACAGAGACAGCATGCAATCCGTGCTTTTCAAAAGTTGCTTCAATTTCATGCTCACGTCCTTTTTCCACAATGAGTAGCATGCGTTCTTGTGACTCTGAAAGCATCAGTTCATAAGGCGTCATGTTCTGCTCACGCTGCGGAATTCTATCCAGGTTCATCTCGATTCCTGTCCCTGATTTACTCGCCATCTCACTAGATGAAGACGTAAGGCCCGCTGCCCCCATATCTTGCATTCCCACCAAAGCATCACACTGCGTCACTTCAAGGCACGCTTCAATCAAAAGCTTCTCCATGAAAGGATCGCCGACTTGAACAGATGGACGTTTACTCTCTGACTCTTCAGAGAGCTCTTCAGATGCAAACGTAGCTCCATGAATCCCATCTCGCCCTGTTGGTGCTCCAGCATACATCACCGTATTGCCGATCCCTTTCGCAATCCCCTTCTGTATACCTTTTTGATCGATTAACCCAACGCACATGGCATTCACAAGTGGATTGCCCTCATAACAGTCATCAAACTGAACTTCACCGCCAACAGTTGGAACTCCAACACAGTTCCCGTAACCTGATATTCCATGGACTACTTCACGAAATAAATACTTCACACGCTCAGAAGTCAACTCGCCAAAACGTAAGGAGTTAAGTAAAGCAATCGGACGAGCACCCATAGAGAAAACATCTCGTAAAATGCCTCCAACGCCAGTAGCAGCACCCTGATATGGTTCTATTGCTGAAGGGTGGTTATGGCTCTCTATTTTGAAAACCACCGCCTGATTGTCACCGATATCCACAATCCCTGCTCCTTCTCCAGGACCTTGTAGAACATGTGGAGCCGTTGTGGGAAACTTCTTCAATAGAGGTTTCGAATTTTTATAGCTACAATGTTCCGACCACATGACGGAAAACAATCCTGTTTCTGTATAGTTTGGATTGCGTCCAAGAATGTTTTGTATAGATAAAAACTCAGCATCCGATAACCCCATGTCCTTATATATTTTTTGCTCAGCGATATACGCTGGTGTTAGCTCAAGTATGGACTGCATGTGCTTCCCTCCAACTCTTCACAATGGATTGAAATAACTTTAAGCCGTCAACAGAGCCTAGTAATCTCTCTACAGCTCGTTCAGGGTGTGGCATCATACCGAGAACATTTCCTTGTTCATTTGAGATCCCCGCGATGTTATGGGCAGAACCGTTCGGGTTATCCTCGTATGTGAATAAGATTCTCTCTTGATCTCTGAGACTCTTATACGTTTCCTCATCACAAAAATAGTTTCCGTCTCCATGAGCAATTGGAATATGAATGGTCTGATCCTTTTCATATGAGTTGGTAAAAACGCTATTGTTGTTCTCAACACGCAACTCAACTGTACGGCAAATAAATCGCTGACCTTCATTTGATAGCATGGCTCCAGGTAAAAGGCCTGCCTCTAGTAAAACTTGAAATCCATTGCACACCCCTAATACGGGTTTACCTTTTTCCGCTTCTTCTTTTATGGCAGATATAATAGGGGAAGTGGCCGCCATAGCTCCAGACCGAAGATAATCTCCGTGAGAAAAACCACCAGGCAGTAGAATGCCGTCAAAAGAAGTAAGGTCGGATTCAGTATGGCGAACAAAATGTACTTCTTCTCCAATACCTTCTTGGACGGCATGATACATATCACGATCACAATTCGATCCAGGAAACACAATCACAGCGAATTTCAATTGGTCACAACCTCCTCGACCTCATAGCGATAATCCTCTATCACAGGATTAGCAAGCAACTGATCAATCATGCTATCAATTCTTTGATCCAGGTTTTCTGTCTCCTCTATAAACAATTCAATATACTTTCCAACACGTACTTCTTGAACTTCATCATAATCCATCGAAAGGAGTGAACCTCTTACTTCTTTCCCTTGTGGATCCAAAACGCCTTCTTTTAATGTTACATACACCTGCACTTTATACATGTACCTTCGCCTCCAATCGCTTCAATATGGTTTCATAGATTTCAACCAGATCTTCAATATCTTCACGGAACACATCTTTATCCATCTTGCGGTTCGTTTTCTTATCCCATAAGCGACACGTATCTGGTGAAATTTCGTCTGCTAGAACAATAGATCCATCATGTAACTTTCCAAATTCCAATTTAAAATCGATCAGCTTAAGGTCTGCTTCATCAAAGAAAGATTTCAAATGAGCGTTTATCGCTTGCGCATCCTTCTTAATGCCTTCTAAATCTTCTTGACTCAAGCCTGTTAAGTAAGTAGCATGTTCATCATTTATAAGGGGATCCTGTAGCTCATCCTCTTTGTAATAGAATTCAACTAATGCAGGCTCTAAGATTGTACCTTCCTTTATTCCAAGTCTCCTAGATAAACTGCCTGCAGCAACATTACGCACAACCACCTCTAATGGAATAATCCTTGTATGGGAAACCATTTGTTCTGTATCTGAAAGGGTCTCTATAAAATGAGTCTGGATTCCCTTCATATGCAAATATTGAAAGACTTTCGAAGAGATCAAGTTATTTAAACGACCTTTCCCTCGAAACATTTTATATTTTTCACCGTTAAATGCTGTTGCCTCATCTTTATATTCCAAAATAAGTTGAAACTCTTCACCTAGCATTGTGTACACTTTTTTAGCTTTTCCTTCATAAAGCAATGATCCCCTCATTACCGTCACCCCTTTTGGTTTATCAAGACCTCTGAAAAATTGAAAACCTCTGCCTTCTCAAGCGCTTCGTCTAAAGAAGTGCCCAATACCGTTATGTGTCCCATTTTCCGCTTCTCTGTTACTTTGTCTTTTCCATATAAATGAACATGTGCATCTTGGAAATAACGTTTTTCCTGAATAACCTTGTTAACTTCATCACCTAAGAGGTTCGTCATAACAGAAGCATAAGGTCTGTTTATTTTTAATAAAGGAAGCCCACATATCGCTCTGATATGCTGATCAAACTGGGATACATTACATCCTTCTATCGTAAAGTGACCAGAGTTATGTGGACGTGGTGCCATTTCATTCACATAAATCTCCTCACCCACGACAAACATCTCAACTGCAAACGTTCCGATGAATTGAAGGTGATCGGCTATGTAGCGAGCCGCATTTTGGGCTTTTTCAAGTAATGTTTCTGATATTCTCGCAGGCACTATACTTCTTTTTAAAATATGGTGTTCATGTTCATTCTCTGGAACTGGGAACAACTCAAGCTCACCGTCTCCCCCTCTTGTCATCACTACAGACACTTCTTGATCAAAAGGAAGCCATGCTTCTACGACACAGAAAGGATGAACATTCACAAAAGCTCTCCCTTGCTCAAGATCTTGTGAAGAGCTTAATTTCAATTGGCCTTTGCCGTCATAACCTCCTCGCGTTGTTTTGATTACGCAAGGAAAACCGAGTTCTTCTACAACATGATCTAACTCCTCCGGGTGTTGAACGACACGATAAGGAGCTACTGGAACTCCCGCTTCTTCCATAGCACGCTTTTCTTCTATTCGATCCTGCGTAATTCGAAGGGCATTTGCTCCCTGTGGTAATTTTCCTTTCGCTTCTAGTTCTTCTGCCAACGTGAGGTCCACATTTTCAAATTCATATGTGATGACATCGCTCACCTCAGCTAACTGAAGAACAGCTTTCCGATCATCAAAAGAAGCTTGGATGTGTTGATCAGCAACTTGGGCACACGGTCCGTAAGGTGCAGGATCTAAAACAGCTATGCGATACCCCATTTCTTTTGCAGAAAGTGCCATCATTTTGCCAAGTTGGCCGCCACCTAAAATTCCTATTGTTTGTCCTGGATTTATATTAGGATTGTTCATGCAATGATTCCCTCATTTCTTGAACGCGTTGTTGAAGTTCTTGGCGATAAGCTTCGAGCTTCTCCGCAACGTTTGTATCAAAAACGCTAATGATTTCTGCCGCTAGGATTCCTGCATTTTTCGCTCCAGAAGCTCCAATCGCTACCGTTGCAACTGGAACGCCACCAGGCATTTGAACGATAGATAAGAGTGAATCCCACCCATCTATTTTTGTTTGAACTGGAACACCAATGACCGGCAATGTTGTTTTTGAAGCAACCATACCTGGAAGATGTGCAGCACCACCTGCCCCTGCAATAATGACACTTATTCCTCGATCACGTGCTGTTTCCGCATAATTGATCATGTCATCAGGTGTACGGTGCGCTGATACGATGTCTTTTTCATACTCAATTTGAAATTCTTCTAACATCTCACAGGCAGGTTTCATCGTTTCCCAATCCGATAAACTTCCCATAATCACGCCAACCTTCGCCATCATCACCACTCCAAAAGTTTTTTATAAAAAATGCGCCTACCATCTAGTCTCTATACAGAGAGAAGACAGTAGGCGCATATTATTGAAGATACGTATCCCTGACAGAATACAGATACTTCTGCAACCGATCTCCCCTCATAGTCCGACGATTCACGGTCGTCAGGTAGAGACTTACGGGCCATATTCCCGAGATTATATGAGGTTCTTTATTTAATTTCTATTTATAGCGTAACAAGGGGGTATTGTAAAAGTCAATGTAATTTTCGAACATTTTAAATTGAAATAACATACATTGTTCGTTTTTTGATTCAATTTCATTAACTAAAACGCAAAAAAGCACGAAACCTCAGCGAAGAAGTTCCGTGCCGTATATTCCTTTACAATCCAATTCGTTCAAATATGCGATCAACATTTTTCAAATGATGAGTTGGATCAAAGCAGCTATCTAGTTGTTCAGAGGATAGAGTCGATTTAATTCTTTCATCTGATTCAATTAACTCACGGAAGGAGATTCCTTTTTCCCAAGCTTCCATCGCCTTTGGTTGAACAATGTCATAAGCCTCTTCTCTAGCCATTCCTTCATCAATAAGCGTTAATAGCACGCGTTGGGAGAAAATTAATCCATAAGTCTTGTCCATGTTTTGCTTCATATTATCCTCATATACCGTTAAGTTTTTCACGATATTACTAAAACGATGAAGCATATAGTTTAGCGCAATCGTTGCATCTGGTAAAATAATTCGTTCTGCTGAAGAATGTGAAATATCACGTTCATGCCAGAGAGCCACGTTTTCATACGCTGTTACCATGTGACCACGTAACACACGCGCCATTCCAGTCATGTTTTCTGAACCGATCGGGTTCCTCTTATGTGGCATCGCAGAAGAACCTTTTTGCCCTTTTGCGAAGAATTCTTCTACTTCGCGTGTTTCTGTTTTCTGTAAGCCGCGAATTTCCACTGCGAATTTTTCAATAGAAGTCGCAATTAATGTTAATGTGGATAAATAATGAGCATGTCGATCACGCTGCAACGTTTGTGTTGATACAGGTGCAGGGGTTAATCCTAATTTTTCACAAACATAATCCTCAACAAAGGGGTCAATGTTCGCATAAGTTCCTACTGCCCCTGATAGCTTACCAAATTCAATGTTATGGGCTGCCATTTCAAAACGCTCTAAGTTACGTTTCATTTCCTCATACCATAGTGCCAGTTTCAAACCAAAAGTGGTTGGCTCAGCATGAACACCATGTGTACGTCCCATCATAATCGTGTATTTATGCTCTTTCGCCTTTTCCCCTAACACATCAACAAACGTATGTAAGTTTTCACGAATGATATTGTTTGCTTGCTTTAACAGGTAAGATAAAGCCGTATCGACTACATCCGTAGACGTGAGACCATAGTGAACCCATTTCTTCTCTTCACCAAGCGTCTCAGAAACCGCACGTGTAAATGCAACCACATCGTGACGTGTTTCTTGTTCGATCTCATGAATACGCTTGATATCAAAAGAAGCACCTTCACGTAACTTCTCAACGTCTTCTTTTGGAATATGACCCAGTTCACTCCATGCCTCACATGCCAAAATTTCAACTTCTAACCACGCCTTGTATTTATTCTCTTCCGTCCATATTGCACCCATTTCAGGACGCGTATAACGTTCAATCATTACATAACCTCCTATAAATAAAAAAGCCTACTATCCTTCATGTAGAAAAGATAATAGGCTTAAGTGATTGCTTTTATATGCCATACTATCATTTCGCTCGTATCAATGTAATCTTAACAAGAGCGAATAGAAAAAGCAATCAAATCACGAACAATTTAGTGTCGAAATAAAAATTTGTTCGTTATTCAGTTTTCACAGCATCAAAAATAATCTGTCGTCCTACAGGATCAACCTTTTTCTCTCCATCTTCCATACGCTCCTGGAAAATGGGCTCTTCCACGCGACGTACAGGCTGATATCCTTCTTCTTTCATTTGGGCAAGAACCTCATCAATGGATTGCCCCTCTTCTACAGTAAAACGTTTTTTCTTTTTACCCATCCTTCTTAATACGTCCTTTCCGTACCTGCTTCACCCAGAAGCCTCCACGAATTTGTTTTGGCTCATAGGCAATTATAAACGCTTTAGGGTCAATGGTTTTAATCGTATCATACAAGGCTAATTCATACTTTCTTGGCGTTAAAATCTGCATAGCAAGTCGATCGCCTTCCATTCCATAGGCAAACCAACTCGTTACGCCATACCCTTTTTCTCTTAGCTGTTTCGTGAATTCAATATCAGGGTTAGAGGAAATAACGTTGACCGTTATGTAGCCAAGTGCTAACTTCTCCTCAATCTTCATACCAACGATAACACCTAACCCAAATCCAAGTGCATAGGCAATTACATTTTGGATTTGATCTAAGTTTTCTAGAACAAGACCAAGCCCAACGATGTACACTGTAATTTCAAAGACACTTATAAAAGCCGCCCAATACCTTTGACCTTTTAACGTAAAAATCATTCGAATCGTTAAAAAAGATACGTATACAACGTTCACAACTAATATAATTAATACCATGACTAGACTATTATCTAAAAGATTTTCCATGCTGGTTTTGTCCCTCCTAACTACCACGATAAATAACTTCAAATACTCTTAGGACATTCACCCATTAAAAAACTTATGCATACACTATATCGCAATCTATTCCATTTTCACAAGAAATTATAATAACTGAATGATTAAAAATGGAGGGATTTCTATGGACCCATTTCAAAACATGCAAGATTGGCGAAAGAATATGGATCGTTTTTTTGGTGAAAACTTTTGGGGAGAATTTGAGGGCATCATGAAACCTCCCATCCCTCATATCAACTTATACAAATCAGATAATGAAATACTATGTTATGTAAGCATTCCAGGATTAGATGACATTGATAAAGTAGATGTTTATGTAGACTATGCCACTTTAGAAATTAGAGGCGTCATCTCGTTACAACCTCAACACCATCAGCTCGTTCATGAAGAAATTCTACAAGGTTCATTTGAACGAAAGATCGATCTCCCATACCCTGTTCGAGGTGATAAAATCCATGCATCCTATAAAAACGGTTTACTCATTATCCAACTGCACCGACTCATTCATCAAGAGACATCCAAAAACCGAATAAAGATACGTTCGATTGAAGACTAACGCTCAGACATTTCCTGAGCGTTTTTTATGCTCTGTTTTCTTCTTATATACTTAACAAAGCCCTCAACTCCTTGGGGCTATACTATTATTCTTACATTATATAGTATCACGTTCACAGTAAATTCCAAATTGAAATATCTATTCTAGTAAATCTATTATTCAGTTATATGGCAGTTATCTGGAATAAGGTGTGGAGTGGTACCGTTGCCAGATAGAGAGCGGGTGGGCTGGGAAATGGGTTGCTTTCCTGCGGACGAACTATCGAGCCTCCTCATCCGCTACGCTCCTTGCGGGGTCTCGCTAGCCCGTTTGACCGCTGGAGTCAACCCATTTCCCAGCCCACCTTGGCCATAATGGTGACTAACGGAACCGCAGCTATCGTAAGGTTTTCTGATTTAAATAAGGTTAAATCATATATGAATGAAAGTGATCTAAAGCTTTATATGTTAAGGGTTTAAGTATCTAAATTCGCAATTTTACTTATGTAAGAAAATATAACTCAAGCCATGGGTCCGTTAACCTCCATAAACGCAAAGGGGTGAGGGAAACGGCAAACTCCCGCGGTAGAAAGGGCGGCCGAGACCCCGCAGGAACGAAGTGACGAGGAGGCTTGGACGGTCTTCCGCAGGAGTATTGCCGTTTCACTGAACCCCTAACTCTTTTTCCAGCAACGGACCTCCTCAGCACTTAATCTCGAATCCAAGTCTTCAAGATAAGGGGGCTTTAATGCAATAATGCTTGAATCTCAACAACCTCTTCTATATAAACAAAAAGAACCCCAGAGAATCGAAATCCTCTGGGGTTCTATAGTGTGCTTGGCGGCGTCCTACTCTTGCGGGGGCGAAACCCCGACTACCATTGGCGCTGAAGAGCTTAACTTCTGTGTTCGGCATGGGAACAGGTGTGACCTCTTCGCCAAAGCCACCAAACCTATATAGTTGAAGGATATACCTTCAAAACTAGATAAGAGACATCGTAACGTTTTTTCAATAGAGATAGATAAGTCCTCGATCGATTAGTATCAGTCAGCTGCACGTGTCACCACGCTTCCACCTCTGACCTATCAACCTTGTCGTCTACAAGGGATCTTACTCACTTGAAGTGATGGGAAATTTCATCTCGAGGGGGGCTTCATGCTTAGATGCTTTCAGCACTTATCCCGTCCACACGTAGCTACCCAGCTGTGCTCCTGGCGGAACAACTGGTGCACCAGCGGTGTGTCCATCCCGGTCCTCTCGTACTAAGGACAGCTCCTCTCAAATTTCCAACGCCCACGACGGATAGGGACCGAACTGTCTCACGACGTTCTGAACCCAGCTCGCGTACCGCTTTAATGGGCGAACAGCCCAACCCTTGGGACCGACTACAGCCCCAGGATGCGATGAGCCGACATCGAGGTGCCAAACCTCCCCGTCGATGTGGACTCTTGGGGGAGATAAGCCTGTTATCCCCGGGGTAGCTTTTATCCGTTGAGCGACGGCCCTTCCATTCGGTACCGCCGGATCACTAAGCCCGACTTTCGTCCCTGCTCGACTTGTAGGTCTCGCAGTCAAGCTCCCTTGTGCCTTTGCACTCTGCGAATGATTTCCAACCATTCTGAGGGAACCTTTGGGCGCCTCCGTTACTTTTTGGGAGGCGACCGCCCCAGTCAAACTGCCCACCTGACACTGTCTCCGGGCCGGATCACGGCCCTGGGTTAGAATGTCAGTACAGCCAGGGTAGTATCCCACCAATGCCTCCACCGAAGCTGGCGCTCCGGTTTCCAAGGCTCCTACCTATCCTGTACAAGCTGTACCAACATTCAATATCAGGCTACAGTAAAGCTCCACGGGGTCTTTCCGTCCAGTCGCGGGTAATGCGCATCTTCACGCATAGTATAATTTCACCGGGTCTCTTGTTGAGACAGTGCCCAAATCGTTGCACCTTTCGTGCGGGTCGGAACTTACCCGACAAGGAATTTCGCTACCTTAGGACCGTTATAGTTACGGCCGCCGTTTACTGGGGCTTCGATTCAGAGCTTCGCAAGAAGCTAACTCATCCTCTTAACCTTCCAGCACCGGGCAGGTGTCAGCCCCTATACTTCACCTTACGGTTTCGCAGAGACCTGTGTTTTTGCTAAACAGTCGTTTGGGCCTTTTCACTGCGGCTCCTCCTTATGAAGGAGCACCCCTTCTCCCGAAGTTACGGGGTCATTTTGCCGAGTTCCTTAACAAGAGTTCTCCCGATCACCTTAGGATACTCTCCTCGTCTACCTGTGTCGGTTTGCGGTACGGGCACCACTTTCCTCGCTAGAGGCTTTTCTTGGCAGTGTGAAATCAGGGACTTCGGTACTATAGTTCCCTCCCCATCACAGCTTGTGTTTGATGCACGGATTTGCCTATGCATCACACTCACTGCTTGGGCGCGCACATCCAATGGCGCGCTTCCCTTATCCTACTGCGTCCCCCCGTTGCTCAAACGGAAAGGAGGTGGTACAGGAATATCAACCTGTTATCCATCGCCTACGCCTTTCGGCCTCGGCTTAGGTCCCGACTAACCCTGAGCGGACGAGCCTTCCTCAGGAAACCTTAGACTTACGGTGGAAGAGATTCTCACTCTTCTTTCGCTACTCATACCGGCATTCTCACTTCTAAGCGCTCCACCAGTCCTCACGGTCTGACTTCACAGCACTTAGAACGCTCTCCTACCATTGTTCAAAGAACAATCCGCAGCTTCGGTGGTATGTTTAGCCCCGGTACATTTTCGGCGCAGAGTCACTCGACCAGTGAGCTATTACGCACTCTTTAAATGATGGCTGCTTCTAAGCCAACATCCTGGTTGTCTAAGCAACTCCACATCCTTTTCCACTTAACATACACTTAGGGACCTTAGCTGGCGGTCTGGGCTGTTTCCCTTTCGACTATGGACCTTATCACTCATAGTCTGACTCCCAAAGATAAGTCGATGGCATTCGGAGTTTGACTGAATTCGGTAACCCGATGAGGGCCCCTAGTCCAATCAGTGCTCTACCTCCATGACTCTCACTTTGAGGCTAGCCCTAAAGCTATTTCGGAGAGAACCAGCTATCTCCGTGTTCGATTGGCATTTCACCGCTACCCACACCTCATCCCCGCACTTTTCAACGTGCGTGGGTTCGGGCCTCCAGCCAGTGTTACCTGGCCTTCACCCTGGACATGGGTAGATCACACGGTTTCGGGTCTACGACCACATACTCAAATCGCCCTATTCAGACTCGCTTTCGCTGCGGCTCCGTTTCTTCAACTTAACCTTGCATGGGATCGTAACTCGCCGGTCCATTCTACAAAAGGTACGCCGTCACCCATTAACGGGCTCCGACTACTTGTAGGCACACGGTTTCAGGTTCTATTTCACTCCCCTCCCGGGGTGCTTTTCACCTTTCCCTCACGGTACTGGTTCACTATCGGTCACTAGGGAGTATTTAGCCTTGGGAGATGGTCCTCCCGGATTCCGACGGAATTACACGTGTTCCGCCGTACTCAGGATCCACTCCGGAGGGAACAAGATTTTGATTACAGGGCCGTTACCTTCTTTGGCTGATCATTCCAGATCGATTCATCTATCTTGTTCCTTGGTAACTCCAAAGGAGTGTCCTACAACCCCAGAGAGCAAGCTCTCTGGTTTGGGCTAATTCCGTTTCGCTCGCCGCTACTCAGGAAATCGCGTTTGCTTTCTCTTCCTCCGGGTACTGAGATGTTTCAGTTCCCCGGGTCTGCCTTTCTTAACCTATGAATTCAGTTAAGAATACCACCCCATTACGGGCGGTGGGTTTCCCCATTCGGAAATCTCCGGATCATAGCCTACTTACGGCTAACCGAAGCATATCGGTGTTTGTCCCGTCCTTCATCAGCTCCTAGTGCCAAGGCATCCACCGTGCGCCCTTATTCACTTAACTATCTCAAGTTGCCAGATGAGCGAATATCATCTGGTGTGAATGAAAAAATTGACGTTGGTTTGATGTCTGATTCTTATCTAGTTTTCAAGGTACATATTAGTTGAGTTGGTGGAGCCTAGCGGGATCGAACCGCTGACCTCCTGCGTGCAAAGCAGGCGCTCTCCCATCTGAGCTAAGGCCCCATATAAAGTTAGGAATGGTGGGCCTGAGTGGACTTGAACCACCGACCTCACGCTTATCAGGCGTGCGCTCTAACCAGCTGAGCTACAGGCCCATTCCTTATAGGAGAAAAATATGAAGAAATTAATCTTTCAAAACTGAACAAAACGAAACATGTCACGTTGAACGCAGTAACACTGCGTTTTCCGTAGTTATCCTTAGAAAGGAGGTGATCCAGCCGCACCTTCCGATACGGCTACCTTGTTACGACTTCACCCCAATCATTGGCCCCACCTTCGGCGGCTGGCTCCAAAAAGGTTACCTCACCGACTTCGGGTGTTGCCAACTCTCGTGGTGTGACGGGCGGTGTGTACAAGGCCCGGGAACGTATTCACCGCAGTATGCTGACCTGCGATTACTAGCGATTCCGGCTTCATACAGGCGAGTTGCAGCCTGCAATCCGAACTGAGAATGGTTTTTTGAGATTTGCTTGACCTCGCGGTCTCGCTGCCCTCTGTACCATCCATTGTAGCACGTGTGTAGCCCAGGTCATAAGGGGCATGATGATTTGACGTCATCCCCGCCTTCCTCCGGTTTGTCACCGGCAGTCACCTTAGAGTGCCCAACTGAATGCTGGCAACTAAGATTAGGGGTTGCGCTCGTTGCGGGACTTAACCCAACATCTCACGACACGAGCTGACGACAACCATGCACCACCTGTCATTCCGTCCCCGAAGGGAACTCCCTATCTCTAGGGATAGCGGAAGATGTCAAGACCTGGTAAGGTTCTTCGCGTTGCTTCGAATTAAACCACATGCTCCACCGCTTGTGCGGGCCCCCGTCAATTCTTTTGAGTTTCAGCCTTGCGGCCGTACTCCCCAGGCGGAGTGCTTAATGCGTTAACTTCAGCACTAAGGGGCGGAAACCCCCTAACACCTAGCACTCAACGTTTACGGCGTGGACTACCAGGGTATCTAATCCTGTTTGCTACCCACGCTTTCGCGCCTCAGCGTCAGTTACAGACCAGAGAGCCGCCTTCGCCACTGGTGTTCCTCCACATATCTACGCATTTCACCGCTACACGTGGAATTCCGCTCTCCTCTTCTGTACTCAAGTTCCCCAGTTTCCAATGGCCCTCCACAGTTGAGCTGTGGGCTTTCACATCAGACTTAAGGAACCGCCTGCGCGCGCTTTACGCCCAATAATTCCGGACAACGCTTGCCACCTACGTATTACCGCGGCTGCTGGCACGTAGTTAGCCGTGGCTTTCTGGTTAGGTACCGTCAAGGTACCAGCATTTCCTCTGGTACTTGTTCTTCCCTAACAACAGAACTTTACGATCCGAAGACCTTCATCGTTCACGCGGCGTTGCTCCGTCAGACTTTCGTCCATTGCGGAAGATTCCCTACTGCTGCCTCCCGTAGGAGTCTGGGCCGTGTCTCAGTCCCAGTGTGGCCGATCACCCTCTCAGGTCGGCTACGCATCGTTGCCTTGGTAAGCCGTTACCTTACCAACTAGCTAATGCGCCGCGGGTCCATCTGAAAGTGACGGCAAAAGCCGCCTTTTACGCTGGAACCATGCGGTTCCAACGATTATTCGGTATTAGCCCCGGTTTCCCGGGGTTATCCCGATCTCTCAGGTAGGTTACCCACGTGTTACTCACCCGTCCGCCGCTCGATCCACAACAATCACCCCGAAGGGATCATGTTGTTTCACGCGCTCGACTTGCATGTATTAGGCACGCCGCCAGCGTTCGTCCTGAGCCAAGATCAAACTCTCCATAAGAGTTCGCCTTTGCATCAAAATGATGTCTGGCTTTTTAAAAATAAAAAGTAATTCATTGACGTAACATGTCGTTTCGTTCAGTTTTCAAGGATCAAATGGTGTTTCTTTTATTTCGTCGCCTCAAAACAGCGACTCAATTAATATATCATTTATCCGAAAGAGAGTCAATAACTTTTTTGAAAAAGTTTATTTAATTTGTTTCCTTCGAATGTCTTGCGTTGCCGCTCTCAATGCGACAATTAATAATGTACCACGTATGCAAATAGGAATGCAATAGGTAGATTCATATTTTTTTAAATCTATTTAAAAGAGTTGTTACACCCCTTCTTAACTCTCATACACCAAAAGCGCCCACCTTTATTTAAAAGGTAAGAGCGCTTTTGATTGTCTATCTATTATAACATTGTTTATTACTTAAAAACATGGGTTGAAAGAGCTTGTTGTAATGAGTTGTAGGTTTGGATTTCAGAGAAATTAATACCCAGGCTGACCATTGTATGAGCTACTTCAGGTCGAATACCTGCTAGAATCGCTTTCACACCAACCAATTCTAAGGAGTGGATAATATTATAGATACTATTTGCTACCATAGTATCTACAACCGCTACACCCGAAAGGTCAATTAGTAAGTAGCTCAATTGTCTTTTCGTTGCTTCCTTAAGAGTAGTATCCATTAAATAATATGCTCTATTTTCATCAACACTACCGATAATAGGCAATACCGCTACTCCATCATAAATGGGTACAACAGGCGCAGATAACTTCAAAAATTCTTCTTGCGCTTTATCTAATGTTTCTTTATAAGAATCAACGAATTCTGTACTAAAAGCATAGACAGCTTCATCTAAAAGAGGATCAATTATTCTAGCTACACGGAATACCGTATCTCGGCTGAAGTCCTCTTCTTTCATAATTCTCTCAATTGTATCCCAAAGTGTATCTCGGAATGCAGAGGTTTCTTTTAACGACTCATCTAACTTGCCACCATACTCTAAAGAAAGTTTTCCGATTCGTTTGCCCCACTCTGTTACATTTTCAACGGTTTCTTCTTTTCCATTTTTTAAACCATCAGCAAAAAGCTGATAAAGTTCTTCAAAAGCTTTAGTAGCTTCTTCGTTTTCTTCTTCACCTTTTACTTGTCTTGCTAATTCATGTTTTCTTTCTTCTATTATATTTGCTATCTTAAATAACTCTTGGTTTTTCAAGGGATCGTCACCTCTATCAAGATTATGAAATAACGTTTCTTAGGATAGTTCTACCATAATACTCTCACAACTCCTGTTAACAATCAAAAAATAATCTGCAATTTCTTAACAAAAAACACGAGCCCTTTAAAAAGCCCGTGCTGAGTCGTTCATTCTTTTCTTTAACCTAAGAAAACAAAATAGAGAACAAAAACAACAAACAAGAAATACATAACCGGATGAATTTCTTTTATCCTTCCTTTTACGATCATTGTTATTGGGTAAAAGATAAATCCGATCGCAATACCAGTAGCAATACTATACGTTAGAGGCATCGCAATAACCGTTAAGAAAGCAGGTACTGCAATCTCAAACTGATCCCAGTCAATATTTTTCAATGATGCAGACATTAGAACTCCAACAATAATCAAAGCTGGTGCAGTAACTTCTTGCGTTACAACACTTAATAATGGAGAGAAAATTAAAGCGAGCAAGAAGAACCCTGCCGTTACAACTGCTGTAAAACCAGTACGTCCTCCCGCTCCAACACCAGCAGAGGATTCAATATAAGATGTAGTGGTAGACGTCCCAAGAACTGAGCCTGCTACTGTTGCAGCTGAGTCAGCGAACAATGCACGACTAGCATTTGGGATTTTGTTATCTTTCACTAAACCTGCTTGCGTCGCAACGGCCACAAGTGTACCAGCAGTATCAAAAAAGTCCACAAACAAGAAAGTTAAAATAACAACAAGCATATCTAACGTTAACACTTCTGGTAAATGAACTATCGCCTCACCAAATGTAGGCGCCACACTAGGTACAGATCCTACAATTCCATTCAATCCTGATGGTGGGTCGATTAAACCTGTAATAATCCCTGCAATTGAAGTAAGAATCATCCCAAAGAAGATTCCGCCTTTTACGCCTGCTGCCAATAGAATAATAGATACAATCAGACCAAAAATAGCAAGCAATGTTGTTGATTCACCTAGAGGTCCAAGTTGTACAAGTGTATCTGGGTTACTTTTAATGATGCCAGAATTCTGAAAGCCTATAAACGCTATAAACAGACCAATACCAGCTCCAACTGCCATTTTTAAATTGGATGGTATTGCATTAATGATTTTTTCACGTATGCCGGATACCGTTAAAATAATGAAAATAAATCCTGAAACAAATACACCGGCTAACGCTACATCCCAATTAATTCCATACGAAAGAACAACCGTATAGGCAAAGAACGCATTTAACCCCATACCAGGCGCTAGAGCGATCGGATATTTTGCCAAGAGACCCATTATAAGTGAGCCAATGGCAGCCGCTATCGCTGTAGCAGTAAACACTGCACCTTTATCAATTCGTGAAACGCCTTCCGGTAGCTGCTCCACCCCATCAAGCGCCAAAACACTAGGATTCACAAACAGAATATAAGCCATTGATAAAAACGTTGTTAATCCAGCTATAAACTCAGTACGATAATTTGTACCTAATTCCTTAAACTTGAAGAAGTTCTTCATAATTTGATTCCTCCCTGATTCATGCCACCGATACATAAAAAAACACCCTTAGCATTAGCCAAGAGTGTTTTCTATCGAACCAGAGGGAATTACTAGACTAGTAAAAGCAAATCATACATATACGTTCCTTTTGTATATGATATACTCTCTTGTCTTTGATCATCTAGTAATTACCTCGTAGTCGGACCATTTACGGTAGTCCGGTAGAAACTCTTGGGCCTTATCCCCAATATTATACGATGGTGGTTGTATTCATTTATTTATATGACCATTTTACTAGCCATTTCGACAAGAGTCAACACTAAAAACGAACATTAATTGCATTAAAAAGGCAAAACATTCGCTTTTATTCCCATTCAATCGTTGAAGGTGGCTTACTCGTTACGTCATACACAATACGATTAACATGCTGAACTTCATTTACAATTCTGTTCGAAATCTTCTCAAGTACATCAAATGGAATACGCGCCCAATCAGATGTCATCCCATCTACTGAAGTTACCGCACGGATACCAACAGTATAATCATATGTTCTCGCATCTCCCATAACTCCTACACTACGGAAATCAGGTAATACAGTGAAGTACTGCCAAATGTCACGATCCAAACCAGCTTTTTTAATTTCGTCACGAAGAACGGCATCAGATTCACGCACGATCTCAAGTTTTTCTTCTGTAATCTCACCTAATACACGGATCGCAAGTCCAGGTCCAGGGAATGGTTGGCGCCAAACAATTTCATCAGGAACACCAAGCTCTGTACCTAGCGCTCTCACTTCATCTTTAAATAACGTATTTAACGGCTCAATTAACTTAAATTGCATGTTCTCTGGAAGACCGCCTACGTTGTGGTGAGATTTAATCGTTTGCGCTGTTTCTGTACCACTTTCGATAATGTCTGTATAAAGAGTTCCTTGAGCTAAAAAGTCAATATCCTTCAGTTTATCTGCTTCATCATCGAACACATATATAAATTCATTACCGATAATCTTACGCTTTTCTTCTGGGTCCGAAACGCCATGAAGTTTAGACATAAATCGTTCTTGAGCATCAACTTTAATAATATTCATATTAAAATCTCCACTGAATGTTTCCATGACACTATCCGCTTCATTTTTACGCAGTAACCCGTGATCCACAAAGATACATGTTAGTTGGTCGCCGATTGCTTTATGAATAAGTGCTGCAACTACAGAAGAATCAACACCACCACTTAAAGCACAAAGTACCTTTTGGTCACCCACTTGTTCTCGGACCTTTTCAACTTCTAACTCAACAAGGTTTTCCATTGTCCACTCTGCTTTGGATTCACAAATCTGAAAAACAAATTGTTTTAATAAATCATTACCGTACTCAGAGTGGCGCACTTCTGGGTGGAATTGAACGCCATACAATGATCTTTCTTGATGACTCATGGCTGCTACCGGACATGACTCATTCACAGCATCTACCGTGAACTCTTGAGGAGCTTCAATCACCTTGTCACTATGACTCATCCAAACAACTTGTTCTTTCGGAAGATTTCCAAATAGACGAGGAGATTCTTGAACATGAATGGTTGCTTTACCATATTCACGTTCATCTGCCTGTTGTACATTGCCACCAAAATGATGTGTCATCAATTGCATCCCATAACAAATACCTAAAATCGGTATATCGAGATCAAATATTTCTGGATCGCACCTGAAACTATTCTCCTCATACACACTGTTCGGACCACCTGAGAGGATAATACCTTTCGGGTTCATACGGCGAATGTCTTCCGCTGTCAATCTGTGAGAATGCAATTCACTATACACACCGAACTCACGAATTCGTCTTGTGATAAGCTGATTATACTGACTACCAAAGTCGAGTACAAGAATCATGTCATTTACCTGGCTCATGTATGTCATCTCCTTTATTAATGATTACTATTATAAATGCAAGATCGCTATAAAACTATTAAGAGGTTCAATAAAAAAGGGGACTTCTGCCCATAGAAGGCAGAAATCCCCTGTACACATATAACTCACACGGCTTCTGCCTTCATAGTCAGAGCATTATCGGTGCTCCGGTAGAGACTCTCGAACCGTATTATCGAGGATATATGAAGGTCTCTTATTAAGTTGCACTCATTCTATCAAGGCAGGTCATGAAGGTCAAGACAATGTCTTTTTAATTAAATTTTCCCACAATTCCCTAACCTTATCCCAAGGCTGTCCTTGGATATCGTTACGGTATAACAGACGCTCATAGTGATGGGTGAGAATCCCCATATCTCGAGATTGATAGAACGAATCAACTTCACGGGCGTACTCTCTCAAACTTTGTTGAGAAGAGCGAGCAATCTTCTCTTTCACATCTAACGATTTTAATAAAAAGAGATAAGCCGCTTCAAAATTTTCTTTATTTGGATTTCGATAGATACGCCACTTGTAGTAAACCATTTGAATATGGAATCGATAGAAGAATAGTAAACCAGCTAAAAGAATCACTCCAGCTATGATGCCAAGCAACACTTTTGCAGGAATCCATGTTTCTGATGAAGATAATCCGCCACCAGAATCACTAAATAGATCTTCTTGCATGGACTCTGGTTTTTGCATAGGATCCTGCATGGACTGATCAGGAAGGTTTGTCTCCTGATCCTGCTCTTCATTATCATCCGTTTCTTCGATGTACATGTCTGTAGGATTCGTAAAACCCTGAGTAGGCTCAAATGGAACCCAACCAACACCCGGGAAGTAAACCTCAGGCCAGGAGTGAGCATTTGAACTTTTCACATCAAACTTATTATACATTTCACCGTTGTATTCTACTTGTTGTGTTTCTGTTCCACCCGTAAACCCTTTTGCCCAACGAGCTGGGATACCAAGGCTTCTTAGCAATACAACCATGGAAGTTGAATAATTATCACAGTATCCACGTTTCGTCTCAAATAAGAATTTTGCTACATAATCTTCATTTTCTTCTGGAACTGGAATGTCCTGCGTATCGTATTCAAATCCATTTCGAGAAAAATAACCTTCAATAGCCTTAGCCTTATCATATCGGTTATCCTTCCCCTCAACGATCGTAGCTGCTAACTGACGAACCTGATCAGGTAAACTCTCAGGTAACTGTGTATATTGCTCTTCAATATTTTCAGGGTCCTGTGTAGATGCACTTCGTAGTTGCTTAAAAGAAAAAGTAGGTTGATTATAAGACAGACTGAAACGATCCAGTTTTATCGTTTCACCGTTTCTCTGTGGCAAAATCTCCCCAGTAGTTCGGTTCAATTCAAAGGATTCAGCCCTACTGCCTAGAACTTTTTGAATCCCATAAGGATAAACCAATTTTGAGAAAGATGCACGATCCTCCATAGCAACTATGGCATTCTTCTTCTCTGTTTTTACTTCATCTGAATAAGGAAGTACATTCACGAGGTTTTGACTTGGCACTTCTTGGAAGAATCCTTTGTCATCACGAACCCAGCCTTTACCTGTGTAAATTTCTTTCGTTTCAATACGCCAATAATGATCATCTTTGGCGATCGCCTGAAACACAAGAGAATCGTCTTGCACAAAAGATCCACCTAGACGCTCATCATTCGTACCATACCCAACCTTTTGAACACTTCCACCAGAACCACCACCAAATCCAGTAGCTGTAGACTTAATGAACGGAACTGGGTCTGGCCATTGAGAGACTTGCTTTGGCGCTGCGTATCCCACAATACTAGACGCTAACACAACTAGAATAAGAGGGATCACCCAAATATACGAAGCTTTTCTTTCCCTAAGATTAATCGATTCCTTCTCCATTTCCTTCACAAAGCTTGATACGCCCATAATCGTTAATGAGATCAGAAAAGTACGGATGATGGGAACCTTCGCCTCATATACCGTAAAAGTATCTAAAACCGTTAGGTAAATAATCGTTAAAATCACGAAAAAGCTAATCCGTTTTGCAACTACGAACCAATAATAAAGTAAGTAACTCATTAACCACAGAAGTAGTAAGAAGAGTAAACTGCGGAATAATGGGGTCATTTCCCACCACTGAAAATCCATAATCACATTTACGTTATATTGGATGTGTTCATAAAAAAAACCAAACCACTCTTTTGATAAAAAGCGTTGCGGCATATAAAGCCCATCTAAAATAAAGGCAAGACCCACTAATTTTAGCGGTGATGAGAAATACCACGGAAGCTGGATATATGATAAAAAGAAACAAAAGGCTGCATAGATGACAAAAATCGAAATATCAGATGTATCCGTTACTTCCTCCAATGGTCTAAGCCATTCCCAAAAAAGTAAAAAACCACATAGGTAGACAATTCCTCTAAAAAACATCTGTCGATTATCCTGTGAGGTATTCGTCATTATGTGTTCACCTCAAATTGTTGCTGTGTCATTTGTGACTCTGTCAAAACATTCACGACAACGCCACTTATCGTTAACTCTCGAAGCAGTTGTTCTTCAGGGCCAGTAATTCGTTCATGCGAATCAATTAGAAACAATACCACCCTGGCATTGTTTTGCTTTAGACGGATAACAGATGACTTTAAATGCACGGTTATCTTGCGTGTGACAAGCATGACAATTAAATTATTCGGCATCGATTGTTGTTGTCTTAATATCGCATCCGCAAAAGGCACTTTTCCATCAGGTTCAATGCGTGCTAAATGTTGATTCATGAAAATCTGCTGATCCGAATCTTTTGTAAACGGAAAATAACGAGGCTCTTTGCCTAATGATAGAAACGCCAATTGAGAAGACATACCTTTATAAGCATGAATTAACGATGCAGACAGTTCTACACACCCTTCAAAAGCAAGGCGCTTATCCTCATCACTTTCCTCTGCATCTAACACGAGCAGGATATCTGAGCTTTTCTGTTGTTCAAACTCTTTTGTCATAACAGCATTTTTCTTTGCCGTTGTTTTCCAATCAATCCAAGCGAATTTGTCACCTGGCATATATTCTCGAACACCTGTTACGACCGTTGTATCACGTTTGGCAGGAGAAAAAGAAGGTGCCGCCCCCTCTTCAAAACTGTTTACGCGTTTACTTATTTGCACTTTTCGGCGATGTGGATATACTAGGATGTTACTTGGGACAGTAAAATAAGCCTGTTTCTTAACAAAACCTAATAAGTCCCCTGTACGTACACGGATCGTATGAAAATGGTGCTCGCCTCTCGGAACCTGTGAAAATTCATATCGGAATTCAATATTTCTCTTAAACCAAGGAAAAGCAACGCTCTTCACTTTTTGTTTATTAGATAAAGCACTCGGGTTGCTCATGTATTGATAGGTTTCCGACCTACTCCCTTTTCTTTCTAAAGATTCCGGCACATATTCCTCAATGATACAGTAATACAAAGGGAAAGGAAGCTTTCTTCTGATAGTGAGATAGGCTGTTACGGAATCACCTGATTGTAATATCGATTTGGACATCGACCTTGTGATCTTCCATCTTGAAAGGGGATAAAAAATGATGCAGATCATGTAGAGGATAAATGGAAGCATGGCATAGAATAGAAACCAGCTCACAAAGCCTCCTTGAAACATGGCGTAGGCATAAAGAACGCCAAACAGTACACCAATGAATAACAGCTTTCCAATGAGTGATAAGTATTTCTTCATGTTATTTTTCCCTGCGTACAGGTATTGAAGTTTTCTCTAAGAGTTCTTGAATTAATCCTAAAGCTGTTACCCCTTCAAATTTTGCCTCTGACGTTAAAATAATACGGTGCGCTAACACGAACGGAGCTAAGTATTTAACATCATCCGGTAATACATAATCACGGTCATGTATGAACGCATACGCTTTAGCTGCTTTCATTAACGCAATCGAACCACGCGGGCTTACACCTAAGTATGTCGATTCATGATTTCTAGTCTTCGTCACAATATCGATGATATATCGCTGAACATTCTGATCGATATATACCTCATCAACCTGCTGTTGGCAGTCAATAAGGTCTTCCTGCGACATCACAGCTTCTAATGCATGAATAGGGTGGCTTCTAGATACATTGTTCAACATTTGCATTTCTTCTTTTTCTGTCGGGTAACCCATGCTTAGCTTTAATAGGAAACGATCAAGCTGTGCCTCTGGTAATGGGTACGTTCCTTCATATTCAATTGGGTTTTGCGTCGCCATAACAAAGAAAGGATTCTTCAAAGGAACCGTTAATCCATCTACCGTAATGCTTCCTTCTTCCATCCCCTCTAGTAACGAGGACTGGGTCTTAGGGGAGGTACGGTTAATTTCATCCGCTAAAACAATGTTCCCTAAAATGGGACCTGGTCGAAATTCAAATTCTAATTCTTTCGGATTATATATAGACACACCCGTTACATCTGAAGGAAGTAAATCTGGCGTGAATTGAATTCGCTTAAACTCAGAATCTACAGATTTAGACAACGCTTTTACAAGCATCGTCTTTCCTACTCCCGGAACGTCTTCAAGTAGTACATGCCCTCTGGCTAATAACGCCACGATACTAAGGGTTGTCACTTCGCTTTTTCCAATCATTACTTTTTGGATATTCTGAAACAAATCATGTAACTTTGAATTGTAGATAAACGTTTGCTGGGTCATTCGTTTCAATTCCTCCTAACACAACAATCCTTCTTCATTTTGTTGAAAAATTTTGTCTATTCTAACTATACTACAATAATAGGGGGAGGGCGCAATAGATTGCTTGTTAAATTTTATGTAAAAATTTCCTCCTAAACTTATAAAAAAAGAAGCATACTCACCGTAACCTTTACGTGGTGAGTATGCTTCTTTTTGCTTTAGGTGCCTGCTTTAAGCGGGTGGTGACAGGCCCCTAATTAAGGCACCCATTTACTTCTGTTCACTTACCGGAGGAGTTTCTTGATCTTCAGCAGGCAATGGATCTTGGACATCCTGCGTTTTTTTATATTCATTTTTTTCTTCGTTACTATCGCAAGGGTTTAAGAACTTCTTAGATTTTTCAGATGTACGATCCTTTAAATCTTTTCCTTTATCTAAGGCAACCTTAGATTGCTGTGATAGATCTTGTCTCAGTTCCTTACCACCTTTTGGAGCAAGAAGAAGGCTTGCTGTGGCTCCCACAACACTTCCAATAATGGTACCTGTTACGATCCCTCTTTTACTTGTCGCTTTTGTTTCCGGTGCTAAATTCTTTTGTTTAGTTGTCATGTTTATTTCTCCCTTCTATTATTACGTATAATTTTGCTTTATTTAAACAATATTTAAATGGTGATATTCTTTTCATTACCCTTTGATACGAGAGAGTAAAACTAGGTGAAAAGTTTAATTTAATAACAGGGGTGACAGACACCTATTTACGATCCTCTTCCTCTAAGTTTGCTGGTGGGACTTCGCTCAATTCAACTGGAAATGGATCATGATTCATGGTAGAAAGTTCATGTTCATTCGTTTCTTCTCCGGTAGTTTCATCTTTATTCTCACACGGATTCAGTAACTTTTTTGATTTCTCACTAGTACGATCCTTTAAATCCTTACTCTTATCTAATACAACCTTAGACTGTTGGGATAAATCTTTTCTAAGTTCTTTTCCACCTTTAGGTGCAAGAAGTAAGCTTGCTGTTGCACCTACAACACTCCCAATAATCGTTCCAGTTAAAACACCAGTTTTACTAATCGTTTTTGTAGTTTGGTTTACGCTTTCTTGTTGTTTTGTCATCTTTATTTCTCCCTTCAAATTAATACCTTTTAATTTGTTATTCCATTTTTTCTTCAAGCTGTTCGATGCGCTTCTTAAGTTGATTATTTTCCTCTTCTAGCTCTTTTTGATTTTGATTAGCTGCTTTGGAGCTTAAATAAGGATCAGTTTCCCACCAATCCATACCAATCTCTTTCGCCTTATCTACTGAAGCAATAATCAACCTTATTTTAATCGTCAATAATTCAACATCAGCTAAGTTAACTTTCACATCTCCAGCAATGACTACACCTTTATCTAAAACCGTTTCTAAAACATCTACGATACTGCTCGACTGAGTGGGGTGTTCAATACTCATTTGTGAATCCACTCCTTTTAAAGCAAATTACCCAAAGGACCCAGGTCAATATTTAAATCTTCATCTTCTAATTGGAAAATGTCTTTCAATTCATCCATCTTAACCTCTAAATTCATTAAAGCTACGCCAAGCTTTTCAATTTCTTCTTCTGAAAGAGTTCCGCCATCAACTCGCCGAATGGCATGACGTTCAACTAATTGCCTTAAAAGTTCAATTACTGTAAGGACTAGTTGCCCCAACCCTTGTTCTGCTTTATCTGGATCTAAGTTGATCCTACCGGATGTTGGAGGTTTCTGTTCAAGATCGCTCAGTGGCATACTCCAATTCCTCCTTCTCATGATCAAATTGCTTAGAAGATAGGTGATTAGCTATTGACTCATCGGACTGAACAAGTGTTTCTACTGCTGAGATCAAAACGCGCAGATCAAGGTAGACTAGATCTATATCTGCTATTGAAATAATGATATCTCCCTTAATGGCTACACCCTTATCAAGTACAGTATCCAAAATATCTATCAATGCAATATCTCGATTTTCAAAGTTTTCTCTATGGGACATAATATTTGCCTCTCTTTAAGATAGATTTGCAAAATGATAGGCAGGCCAAGGTCCTGTAGCTTCAATTTCCCATCCTTGTTGGGCTGATTCAGATTTTAATTCTGTAATTCTTTTCAACACATGGTCTATATTGTTCGTCGAGAATAGATAGGCACTATTCCAACACATATCTTCGGTTCTGCCTGTAACATCTTTATTCCAGTTTTTCTTTACTGTACTATTATGAGAATAGCTTTCCAGTTCTTGATGAAACTCAGAACAAAAGGCTTGTTGTTCTTTTTGAACTTCTTCATTAATGAGTTGCTCAAGCTTTCTCTTTTCTAGATACTGTCTTCCAGGAGACATTTGGGAAAGCTCCTCTTTTTTCGCCTCTATGTTGAAATTGTGAGCTTCTACTTGTTCTTTAAACTTAACCGAGTCACAATATATTTTAAGATTCCATTCCTCTTTATTTTCTAACGAGGATAATTGGTTCACCAAATTCTCATGTTGATTTTCGAGCATATGCTTTAAACTTGCTTCACTCGAATAAATCGTACAAAACTTCATTGGAATAACAGTAAAATGCTCTCTGATCGTAAGTAATACATTGTGATGATGATAAGCTTTATCTTGCACCCATTCCATTTGGTTGGTTTTTTCGTGAAGTTGATCCTCACCATATTCCTGATCATCTAGGTTGCAACCGACAGCTACGATTTCTCCAAACGGCAACAAGTACACGTCGTGTTTATCATCTAGCCCCTTAAGTGATGGCAATTGAGCTTCTTTCTTTTCATGTTGAGGGATGATTCCGTATAAATAGAAAAGCTTTGACATGTTTTCTTCCTCACTTTTTAGCGTTGGGTTAGGTCTTCCCATTGTTCCATTTCTCGTTTCTTGGCCATTTCGTATCTTGCTAGTAATTCACTTTCCTGTGCTTTGTAGACTTCTTCTGATACTTCTTCTAACTCATACATCATTTGAAGGTGAATGAGTTTTTTTTGAATTTGATCCAGGTCATATAATTCCTTATCCACTTCTTCTTTTACTTGCTCTCCAATTTTGACAACCAAATTTAAAGGGGAAGTGAACAGTTTATGAATCATGAAGTTTCCTCCACTTTCAGTTGAATATTAATAAAATTGTACGCGGGCCAAGGACCAGTGTATTTAAAATCTACTTTGTCTTTCCATTTTTCATGGAGCTCATTTACTTTTTCATCAAAATTCTTTTCTTGCTCACGATCAATTAAATAAGCTGCATTTAATAACATTTTCTCTCCAATTGGTTCGTTCAATTGTGAGGACTCAGCCATTACAGTTAATGCATCATGAATGTCTGATTGGACATCCTGTTGTATCGTCTTAAAAAACTTCTGAGCCATTTCTCCAAGCTGGATCCGATCATAAAAACCGGCATTTTTTGATTTTTCTTGTACTGTTTGTTTCTTATCCTGAACTTGTGGATTTTTATGAATTTCTTCTTCTAACCATTCCTTTTTTCCAACAACCTTCAATCCGACTTCTATCTTTCCTTTCACCTTAGGAAAGAGTTGACTAAATTGGGGATAAAGATTTTCAAGTAGCTTTAAAACGTCATCATTCGTTTGAAAAACATTCCCAAAGCTTATCGGAATTACTGTATCCTCTTTTTCCATCACAGAAGAAATGACTTGTTGGTGCATCATTAAGTTTTCTTTATTCGGATGATAGATCTTCATCGGAACTTCAGTAGCAACCATGGCTGCATCATTGTAATGTATGGTGAAAATGGAACGTTCCTCTCCTTCAAAATGAATCGTTCCAAAATGGTTATCATGGTTGTTCTGAATCCCGCAAAATATATAGATTCCTGTTTCTTCGCTCATTACATTCACTCCGTTCTAACCTTCTTGATCTCAGTAATCAGTTTGCTTTTCATCTTTTCCTGATAGGATTTTTTAACACAAGATTGTAACGGAAACCAAGTTATATCAAAGCAAAGCATTAGAAACTCCTTATGATCCCCTTGGATTGGTATCTCGTACCGCTTAGATATTTCAGCAATCTTTAAGGAAGCTCTTAAGCTTAGACCAGATACTTGTTCCTTAATAGGACAAAGACTTCTTACGCTGTTTACAAATGACACAATAGCTTTTGCCTCTGCTTTAGATATTTGCGTTTTCCTTTGAACCGTTGCCACTTCCGTTTGTTGATCTAAATTTTCAATCGGGATCGTGACCATACGATCTAACAAGGCATCCTGAGACCGAAATACACCTGCATATTCAGATGGATTACTTGTGAAAATAATTGAAAACTCTGGGTGAACATTTATATAAGACTCAGTACGCTTCGTTCCGTAAAGCGGAAGAATGTTTTCTTCTAAAATAGAAAGGAAGAGATTATTCGTTTCAGGTTGAGATCGAGTAAATTCGTCATACACAAGGGTGTACCCATTCTTCACGGCTTCATAGAGTCTCCCTTCATTCCAAGACTCTGATAGATTTTCTTCTTCTTTATACACAGATCTCACAAAGTTATCTTTCGTCTTTTGCCTTGTGTATCCATTAAAGGCACCTATAAGATCTTCATTGGACATCTCTTTATTGCCACTTATAAACATAATTGGTCTATCAAGCTGCTTGGCAATATGTATGGCTAATGTTGTTTTACCAACCCCTGAAGGGCCAGTAAAGTGTATGGGATACCCTATGGAAAGATATCGTAAAGAACGGTTCATTATCCCCTGATGAAACTGGTCATATCCTTCTCTCAATTCATTCATTTCCAATGTCCTCCGAAACTACGATTGTTCCTCAAGGTCACTTCGGTAACGTAAACTTAACCTAGAAAAACCTGTAATTTCCATTTCTTCATCGATATAGACTTCATATAGTCCAACCATTTCATCCTGAGCGTATTTCTTCATATAATCCCTTTCTTCAATAACTTCTAATGTTATTCTCCATCCCTCTTCCTCATCTTGCTTTTCAACTGAAATGATCTTATGGGGAGGAGCTATATGTTCATTGAAAAATTGGCTTACTGTATCCATGATCTTCATGATCTTCACGACCACCCTCACCCTTTACAATTTTTATATAGGAGGAGCCAGAATGATTTCTGACCCCTTAGATTTAATTGCTAAATTGACTGCGTTCGTTTTGTTGACCTGAGATTCTTCCTCCAAGTCCTTCTTCTTCAACTTCATCTCTCAGTAAACCAACAGCTTCTGCATAACGTAACCAGGTATCAACACTTGCAATAACAACACGTGCTTCGACTGTCACTAACTCAATACCTACAACAGAAACACGAGCGAATGCATCAATGACAACACCTTTATCAAGAATACGATCAATAACTTCTGCTAAACTGGAACTGTCTGTCGACTTTTGAACGGCCATGTCCATTCTCCTTTCTCTACCTTAAGAATGAAGCGTATCAGATGGGTGTTTAATATCTCTTGGACCTTTAATGTTCGTAGAGCTTTTGATATTCACTGAACTTTTTAACTGTTGTGCCCCTTTGATATCACTCGCTCCATAAATTTGACCACTAGATTTGTCATTTAAATTTTCTGATAGGTCCTCTCCAGTTTCTTTTACATCTGAGAGCTTTTCACGAAATGTTAAGAGTTTGTCTTGTAATTTCTCTTTTACTTCTTGTGCTTTTGAGTGCACTTTCTTAGCATTCTCATCCTTAGCTTCTTGTAGATTTTCTGAAGCCTTATTGACCTTCTTCTGTAATTGCTCCTGGAACTGCTCTCGCATTTCATCAGTTATCTCATCCTGCATTTCATCCTCAGCCATTTCTTTGGCTTCGAATGGATCATCTGCACGCCGAAACAATTGAGACGTGCTAGGAAACTGTTCCTTCAAGGATGAAATGGTATGATGAGCACCCGATTTGATCTTCCTTCGAACTTTAGGTACAAAAAGAGGAGATGCAACGAGTGCTAAACTACCGGTCAAAACCTGCACTTCTTTATTGTTTTTGACTTTCCGGTTAACCTCCATTTCACTACTCCTCTCGTAAACAAAATCTCATACTTAATTGTTCTCCGTATGATACTTGTCTTTTTACCCAAATCATTGAAAACTAGAAACTGGGTGAAAAGTGTGAGATCGGATATATTTCAAACATTGTAATGGAATTATTTATAGCTTTACTCTTTTATAACGTTGATACGAGTGTTTTCTGCACTGAACGCCCTTTCATCATTGCAAAAGATTTACAAAAAAGATTCGTCTTAAAAATAAAATACATGTGAAAATATATTTATGTTGATGAGGTAAAAAGTAAGGTATTAAGGCTTACCAAAATGGTTGGGAGGGTATTATTTCCATGATCCTTGATTACTAGATGTGGAAGAAAGAAACGAAGATAGGGCATAAAAAAATCATACGTAAATAAAGAGGGAGTCTGCTCTCTTTTCTACGTATGATCCATCGTTACATTGGCAACTCGATACTAGACTTTACATCCTACCTGAACAAAGCTAGTAAACGATCCCAGAATCCTTGTTTCTCTTTTTCCTGCGGTTCCTCTTCTTTTTCTTCTACTTTCTTAATGCTTTCTGTTTTAATAACAAATTGCACAGATGTCACTTTTTCATTCTTAGTAGAAACAAATGAAACAGGATCAAAATCAGACTTATCGAATTCATTGACCATCTGATCAATTTCTTTTTGCATTTGCTCTGGTAAATCACTAGTTGAAGATGCTAACTCTGATGTTCCGTTATGGAGTTCAGCTGAACCATTTTCCAGTTCCTGCGTTCCTTTCGTCAATTCGGCGATACCGCCATGAATTTCACTATATGATGTAGACAGTTCATTTACTCCATTCGTATAATTCTTTAGACCAGAATGGAAATCATTATAGTTGGAAGACAGAGCCTGAAGACCTTTCTGTAATTCTTTCATTGATTGGTCCACATTCATGTTTTCCAGGTTGTTACCCAGGTTATCTGCCATAGTGGTGAGACTAGCGCTCATTTCATTTAGTGATCCAGCACTTTTTTCTAAGGCAGGACCTACAGCGTTAAATGCTTCCTTAACACTTTCATAGGTTTTTTTCGTTTTTTGAGCTGCCTTATACGTTTCTACTAGTTGGTCAACGACTTTCTGGTCTGCACCACTCTTGTATAAAGCCTGAATGTCCTTCTCTGAAATATTAGAAGCAGGAATACTTTCAATGGATTGACTCAGTGCATTTTGAGATTGGCTGTATTGATCTTCAAGATTGGTAAGGCCTTTTTCTGTTTCCTTTAACCCTCCTGCAAGTTGACGCAACCCATCTTCCATCTTTTTGAAATCACTAAGATTCATATCACTTGAACCCTTGTTGATGGATTCGCTCATTTGCTGAAGAGATGCATGAATAGATGCAGATCCTTCAACTAGATCCGCAGAGCCATTACTAAGTTCATTGATCCCATTTTTATATTGTTCAGAACCGTTGTACAGACTAGCTACCCCATTGTTCAGTTCTGTTATCCCATTCTTAAGCTCTCCGACACCTTTGTTAATTTCTGAGGTGGCATCAGATAAAGAATTCATATCCTTTTTCATCTCTCCCACATCCGGTTTATCGATGGACATGGAGGATGGGATCGCTGCAAATTCAATACTTTCCATTTCGAAATCAGTTACATCCGAAGTTAGCGTAAAGCTCCCTTGTTTTTCAGGCATAACGGTAAAGGTTACTTGTCTATCTTTGCCCGCATTGACCACTGTTCCATTTGGAGCTTTCATATTTTCATAGATCTTTGAATCTAATTTTAGAGTAATTTGTAATAGGTAATTATTGAAAAAGATTGGGTTTGCCTCTTTATTTTGCGCTGTATCTATTTGGATCTTGAGGCCACCATCTTTTCCCAACAGTTCTTCAGGCGTTAATGTCTCACCGTTCAATGTATAAGAGACATTGATATCCCATGGTAGAGATTGATCTTCTAAGTCTCCTTGGTAATAAAACTCATCTTCTTTTGCGGTTAATTCTATGCGACCGTTATTTTGTTCGATCTTGGTCAGGTCCGTTAGATTTTGAACACTCATATAAGGTCCATAATCGACGATTTTCCCTGGTTCTTTAATATTGAAATTGTTCACGACATACATCTCTTGTTGATCACCGGTGGCATTCAATTTCGCATAAACGACTTCATGCTTCTCAGAAAATGATCCCTTTCCAAGAGCTTCTGTATCTTCTGAGGAAGAATCATTTTTCTCTGCCGAAACAAGAAAGGATGGCATCACAAGAAGAAACGCCATGAATACAGCTATGATACGTTTAAATTTCATCATCATTTCCCCTTAAAAAAGTTTGCTTTCCATGTTGTTTTTTCAATAATCCAATCCAGTACAACCAACAGAGCAGGCAAGACGATGGCCACCATTAAGAATGCTAGCAGCGCTCCTCTTCCTAATAATAATCCGATTGATGCTACGATCGGGTTGGTAGATGTGATCCATAAAATAAAGCCAACACTGGATAATATGGAAGCTGATACGAATATGGCGAAAATCTTGTCATCGATCGTTTTCTTAATCGCCTCCATGGCTGGCATTTCTTTTCTTAGGTTATTGTAGTTTTCCGTGAAAAGAATAGCGTAATCCACAGTAGCTGCTAGCTGGATTGTACTGATGAGCAAATAACCCACATATACAAGAGGCGTATCCATAAAGTATGGAAATGCCAAGTTGATCCACACAGAAGCTTGTATAGTCAGCAACAGGACAATAGGTATTGATATCGAACGGAATGTAATCAAAAGTACTATGGTAACGGTAATAATCGTCAACCAATTGACTAATTTATTGTCGTCTTGAACGATATTCTTCATATCATATAAGGTCACACTCTCACCCAGTAAATGGGTCTCCTTATAATAGGAGTCAACTGTATCCTGAACCTGTTCAATTAACGAAAAAGCTTTCTCCCCTTCAGCGTCTGTTTCTGTATAGAGCGTAATTCGTGCATAATCATCAGAATAAAACTGTTCTGTTAGTGATTGATCTAAATAATCTGGCGGGATTGCCGAACTTACCATATTGACATAGGAAAGCACGCTCGAAACATTCGGAAGATCTTCTAAATCTTGTACAAGCTCTTCCTCTTTTGCTCTGTCTCCTTTTGATACAAGCAGTACCATCGGCATATTTTTCCCAAACTCTTCTTGAATGGCAGCTACATCTTGGCCTGCTCTTGTGTTTTCCGGATGCTCACCGGTTCCATATATGAATGTTGTATTGTTCTGAGCTAGAAATGCTGGGACGATCAAGAGCAATACAAGTACTAATACTGGAATTCTAAATTTCATTACGCGCTTGCCGATATTTTTAAAGTCCGGAACAAACTGTCGATGCTTCGTGCGATCAATCCAGTGATAAAACATCACTGTCAACGCAGGTAAGAAGACCATAACACTAATGAAACTCAATAATATTCCTTTTAATAGGTTGAGGCCTAAGTCAGCACCGATCCCAAAGTCCATAAATGTCAGGGCTGTAAAACCGAAGAATGTTGTCGATGCACTGGCAATAATAGCCGGGAATGACCTTTTCATTGCAAGCTGCATCGCTTCCTTAGGATTTGAAATCTCTTTACGGTAATCAGAAAAACTATGAAGCAGGAATATCGCATAATCCAATGAGACCGCAAGCTGTAATATAGGTGACACCGACTGTGTTACAAAGGATACTTCACCAATGAAGATGTTGGTCCCTAAATTGATTACGACAGAAACACCGATTGCTGTTAGAAAGAAAACGGGTTCCATCCAGGAGTTCGTAGATAACACTAAAATCAAAATAATAATTGGAACCAATAAGGCCCCAGCATACATCGATTCGCTGCCGGCCATCTTCTGTGAAGTTGCCGTATTGACCGCTTCACCTGCCACCGCATTTTCTTTCCCGATTAATTCATAGATTTTGTCGGTGGCTTCCACTTCAAATCCTTCTTGAATGTGTATAGAGTACAAGGCTGAATCATTTTCATAGTAAGACTCTACCGTATCCTCATTTGCCATTTGCAGAGGCACTTTCAGATCAACAATATCATCAAGCCACATCACAGAGCTTACTCCGTTTATCGCCTCTAGTTCTTCTTTATAGTTTAATGCCTCTGTAACCGAGACATCTCGGATCATGACACGCGCATTCTCTACAGGTTCATCAAACTCCTCTTTCATCAAATCCATCGCCTGCATCGATGGAGAATCTTTCGGGAGATAATCAACCATATTATAATTGACTGATACAGCGAACTGCGCAACCGCACTGATCAGCGTGATGATCATAAATGTGATCACAATACTTTTTTTATGCTTAATAATTCGACCTGTTAAATCGATATGACCTCACCCTCTCTTGCAAAGACCGACCTTACATTCTACTATTGTATTGACACCGTGTTGGATATACAACAAGCAGTTTTGTAAATTACGTCAGTTCCCCAACACATCTCCTATATTGTGTTGGATTGTAACAAAAATGTAATAAAAGGAAGGGTAAGGATGAACGAGAAATTAGACAGACGTAAAAAATATACACGAAGAGTGCTGAAGGAAAGCCTAGTTACATTGCTTGCCCAAAAGTCAATCTCGGAAATAACCGTTAAAGAAGTTTGCGAAATTGCAGATATCAATCGCTCCACCTTCTACACGCATTATTCCGATCACTATGACTTACTAAGTAAAATTGAAGAAGAAATAACCGAGGATATGAATGAGTATTTGCATAGTTACAGCTCTGAATTAGAGGAAGAGTCCATTCAAATGACTCAGAAAATACTAGAATATATCACAGAAAATAAATTCCTGTTTCAAATTCTCTTAAATAAGGAAGCAGCCCCCTCCTTCGAGAAAAGGTTGATGGATTTGACTAAAGGCTTCATGATGAACTATTCAATAGGTAACAATGCTTTAAAGAAAGAAGCGTCGGAGTATATAAGTACATTTGTTATCAGTGGAGCTATTCATGTCATTAAAGATTGGATCGAGAATGATATGGATCAATCGCCTAAGGAAATGGCTGTAATGATTAATAACTTTATTAATTACGGTTTTTCCTATTTGGATTGATGAGACTAGTTAATCGTTTCATTTATGTATTTAAAAAAAGCTTCTTACTTGGTTTTTAAACCTGAGTAAGAAGCTTTTTTAAAATAAGGCGAGTTGACCTTCATATCATTAAGGCAGATCATTCCCCGCTGCACGATACAATTCGTACCATTCTTCTCGTGAAATTTTAATATGGGAAGCTGCAGCGATATCTTTTAAACGTTGCGTATTCATCGTTCCAACAACAGGCTGGATCTTAGCAGGATGACGTAAAATCCAAGCAATGGCCATAGCCGAGTCGGTAACACTGTATTTTTCAGCGAGCTCCTGAAGCTTCGCATTGACTTCAGGGAAAGCCTCATTTCCTATAAATGGTCCTTCAATCATTCCGTGCTGAAAAGGGGACCAAGCCTGAATGGTAATATCATTTAAACGGCAATACTCTAATGCATTGCTAGCCCTAACAATGGATGGATCGTTTTGCATATTCACATTGAAACCTTCATCAATCATAGGAGTATGAACGAGGCTTAGCTGCAATTGATTAATGATTAAGTCCTCACCTAGGTATTTGCTCATCAATTCCATTTGCATTGGGTTCTGATTACTCACTCCAAAGTGACGAACCTTCCCACTTTCTTTTAACGTTGCAAAGGCTTCAGCTACTTCTTCTGGCTCCATCAGTGAATCTGGACGGTGAAGAAGAAGCGTGTCTATGTAATCTGTTTTTAACCGTTGAAGACTACCTTCTACAGATTCCAAAATGTGTTCTTTAGAGAAATCAAAGAACCCTTTTCGTATTCCACATTTCGTTTGAAGTTTAATGTTTTCTCTTGCATCATCATTCATTTGAAATGCCTCAGCAAACACGGATTCGGATTCTCCACCTCCATAAATGTCAGCATGATCAAACAAATCGACACCTTGTTCGATCGCATTACGAATGACATTTGATGCTTCCTCTTTAGACAATTTATTCATTCTCATACAACCTAGAGAAATTTCGCCAACTTCAAGATCACTTTTACCTAATTGAATCTTATTCACAAACGTACACTCCTCTTTCAATGTTTCATTCATTTTAACACCCTAATAAATCAAAGGGATAGAGAAAACTCTCCTAGTGCCTGTGGTCGAAAAATTTGGGGAGTAACCCCAATCGTATGAAAAGTCATAAATAAAGAATAATGTTAAGATAGGCATAGAAAGGGAAATATAACAATGGATTCTTCAGATTAAATAAAGGAGTGGTGAAAGATGAACACAACTCAGTTTGACAAGATCAAAAATGGAAATGGATTTATCGCAGCGCTTGACCAAAGCGGAGGAAGTACGCCTAAAGCATTAGCAGACTATGGTGTTCCCGAAGATGCTTATTCTAATGAAGATGAGATGTTTGACCGCGTTCACCAAATGCGTACAAGAATCATTACCTCCCCTGCTTTTGATTCTGAAAAAATTCTAGGGACCATCCTATTCGAGCAAACGATGGACCGAGAAATAGAAGGAAAATATACAGCTGATTATCTTGCGGATAAAGATATAGTCCCGTTCCTTAAAGTAGACAAAGGACTTGCGGAAAAAGAGAACGGTGTACAGATGATGAAGCCAATTCATGACCTAGATGAAACACTACGTCGTGCAAATGAACGTAACATTTTTGGTACGAAAATGCGCTCGGTTATCCACGAGTCAAACCAAAGTGGTATTGAAGCTGTTGTAGACCAACAGTTTGAAATTGCTAAACGCATTTTGGATTATGACCTCGTCCCTATCATCGAACCTGAAGTGAACATTAAAAGTGAAGATAAAGAAAAGTCAGAAGAGATTCTTAAAAATGAAATCCTTAAACACCTAAACAATTTATCAAAAGACGAAAATGTGATGCTGAAGCTCTCCATCCCAACGAAAGCAAATGCCTTTAAAGAATTAATCGAACATCCACGCGTCGTACGTGTTGTAGCACTATCTGGTGGTTACTCTCGCGAGGAAGCAAATGAAAAGCTAAAAGAAAATGAAGGCTTAATTGCAAGCTTCTCCCGTGCATTAATTGCTGACTTAAATGCGAATCAATCAGATGAAGAATTTAATAACTCCATGAAGCATGCTGTAGATAAGATTTATGATGCTTCGGTAAATAAGCGATAGCATTAAAGAGCCACTCTAGAATCTTTAGGATTCTGAGTGGCTTTTTTAGTACACTTTTCCCCAATTCTACAACACACATTTTAAAAGGGAATACTTTCTAGTGATGGTTAATATATGAAATTTATTCTTACCAGTGTTCTTAGGTCCTCTATACTTAATCGCTCATAAAATGGTTTGTCGCCCAATAGAATAATATTCAATATTGTAATCTTTCACATCTTCCAACGGGAAACAATTCCTCCCGTCAAAAACGATAGCATGTTTCATCAAGGTTTCATACTCACTTAATGAAAACCTCTTGATTTCATCCCACTCTGTTAAAATAAAGGCAATATCAGCACCATCTAGGGCATTTTTTATTGAATGTGTATAGAACACACTTTTAGGTAATTGTTGCTTCGCATTCTCTGTAGCATAAGGATCAAAAGCTGTCACAAAAGCAGATTCTTCTAACAATCGTTTCACAACCACCAATGATGCCGCTTCTCTTACATCATCTGTGTCAGGTTTATAAGCAAGTCCTAGCACAGCAACTTTTTTCCCTTTAAGACTTCCTAGACGCTTTTTCGCTTTATCTACTAATGAAATCTGCTGGTGATTATTCACTCTGATAACTGCTTTCAATAATTCGAAGTCATGCTCAACGCCACCTGCTAGATGAACCAAAGCGCTTGTATCTTTCGGAAAACATGAGCCTCCATAACCGATTCCTGCTTGTAAATAATGATGACCTATTCGCTTATCTAATCCCATTCCATAAGCAACCTCTTCAACGTTGGCATCCACCTTTTCACATATATTTGCAATTTCATTAATAAAGCTTATTTTTGTTGCTAAAAAGGCATTTGATGCGTACTTAATCATCTCCGCATTTCTAATGTCCGTTACGAAAACGGGAATCCCAAAAGCAGAATTAATTTCTTTTAATACAGAAGAAGCTTGATGATTTTCTGCTCCAATCACAATACGATCTCCATAAAATGTGTCATGAATGGCAGAGCCCTCACGTAAAAATTCAGGATTGTGTACTACATCAATCTTTACTTCATCATTTATAAGAGATTGAATGAGCTCTTTTACATATTCAGTCGTCCCTATTGAGACTGTGCTCTTTGTGACAACTATAGCGTTTTTATTTATGTTTACTGCAATATCCCTGGCCGCCTGCTTGACATCCGTTAAATCAGGTGTACCATCTGAATTTTGCGGTGTACCAACTGCAATATAAATAACTTCTGCATTCCGAATCCCCTCATTATAATCAGTTGTAAAAAAGAGTTTCCCCTCATCTATATTTTTCTTCATTAATTCTTCTAAACCAGGTTCGTGGATTGGGGATATACCTGAGCTCATTCTTGCTACCTTATTTCTATCGGTGTCTAAGCAAGTAACCTGGTGTCCTATTTCAGCAAGACAAGAACCCGTCACCAAACCAACATACCCTGTCCCTACTATGGCAATATTCAAGAATCCGCACCTCTTTTAGTCACTAATCCATTCATAAAGGTAAAGGTTATTATATACTGGGTCAAAGAGATCACTTGAGTGAAACTCACTCACTTTTCGGACATGATCACGTATATTATACCCTTGTATTTCAAAACCTCTCAAAACATGATCTGTTAGGAACACTCTTTTATCCTTATTATAAGCTAACCTATTTTGAAACTGTTCATAGGTATATATTTTGTTATACGAGTAATTTACCTTAAGGTATTCCATTACCCTTGATTCTTCCCAAGTATAAATCACAAAAGGTTCATCAATTTTAGTCAAATAATTCGATAACTGGTAAACAGCTGGAGGATTTGTTGCTTTTTCTTTGACTAGTGTTATACCTATCCAAGATTGAACCATAATGAGAGCAAAACAAAAAGTAAGGAACAAAATCCTCATTCGTCCTCCGAAGCTCCAAAGAATTAGATAAACTAAAAAAACAATTACAGGAGCGATATGTCTTGGTTTATCAATATTTTGTGCAAAAAGAACCCACACAAAGTAAAAAACACATACGAGAAGAACCCACAGATTAAACGTGTCTACCTTCTTGGTTTTTGTTATATGGAAAACCGATAAAAGAATGAGTCCTCCGTATAAACAAGCAATGATCCATGATTCAGCCAATAATGTTTTCCATAGTAAATTATAAACCAAAAGGGTATATAACCTTTTCCATATAGGCATGGAATCCGCTGTAACTGCACCGCCCCATTCAGTAAAATGACCGGTAACAAACCCAAAAGCTAGCTCAGTGAATAGGCTAATACCTCCCGTAGAAATAACCAAAGCTATTACCCAAATTAATTGAAAGCTAATGGCTATTAATAGCTGCTTAAGAATAAAAAGAATATAGTATTGTTTTGTCTTAAATCGTTTTCGTTCATACCACCAAATCAATAATAATCCTAGACCAAATGGTAAGTAAGATAACCGAATCCCCATTAAAATACTAAATAGTAAAAGAGGTAGTAACCCCCAAATACTTCCGGGCTTCTTATATGACTGGTATAAACTCCATACATACCAACATAGAACTGATATTGCAGCAGCCTCACTCATTACCTCCGTACTTAGCACCCAAATATAGCTTAGGGAGTGTATTAGTGCAACAAATAGTAATGTTGTGACTGATGAATATTTGCGCTTGAATAGAAGGTAGATTGGAATTATCGAACTTAAGGTTAGGATACTATTGAAAATGGAGAGAGATTGTAAAGGATCACCTAAGAAGGGGTGAAGCAACATTCCACCCAGAATAAAATATGGATATCCAGGAAAATGCGGTTGCATGGTAAAGAGGTCAAATTCAGTCACACCTAATGCAAAATCCACCTGGTCCCAAGACCTTGCATAGGAACTTGCATATTGGATTCGGAGAATAAATGTGTAAATTACAAATATGAGAAAAGTCATCCAGGCGATTATCCTCTTCCATTTCTGTTTTCTACGTTGGCTAATATCCATTTCACACACCCTTTTTTACACAAAACAAGGCGTAATTTGAATTACGCCTTGTTTAAAAACTGGTTTATTTAATATTTGGTCCTGCTACTTGCTTTGGATAAGAAGTTTGCATTTTTTGCTGTGCTTCCATTTGTTTTACAGAATCGTTGTTATTTGCTTTAACTAAGAGGTATATGACAATAAAGTACCCTATATAGCCAACGATCTCTTCAATAGAAGGCATAGAGGAATAACCAAATAGAGCTTTTAGGAATATCCCTATATCTCCTGAGAAAATAGGAGCTGTTCCTGTATCACGCAGGAAATGCGCATAATCAATTGGGTGTTCAGGAAGAAGCCAGGTGATATCATAAACATGAGGCATTACGCTTCCAATGATTTCTATGTCTTGCAGCATAGAAATCCCTTGTACTAATAATCCAGCAGCAATCATAACAATGAAAGCTCCAGTCACTTTGAAGAAAGACTTTAATGGGACTCGCATTGTTCCTTTAAAGAATGCGTAACTTACAGTAGCAGCTATAACCGCACCTGTAATGGCACCCCAACCTTCAAAACCTTTCCCGATATCTCCACCAGTAATTGCAGCAAAGAAAAAGACTGTTTCTACACCTTCACGAAGAACGACTAAGAAAGAGTGAATAACCATTCCGATTATATTACCAGTCGTTACAAGTTCCCCCATCTTGCCTTCCATTTTTCCTTTTAAGTTTTTACTATGTTTAGCCATCCAAAATACCATTTGAGTTAATAATAAGGATGAAGCAAACATAATACTTACTTTCAAGTATATTTCACTTCCCATGGCAGCAAAGCTAGTAAAAACGACCTGGAATAACATGGCGACACCTACACTAGCTAGAACAGCAAGCCCGGCGCCAAGCCATACATACTTAGAATATTTACTGTTTTCTGTCCTCTTCAGATAGGTTGTTATAATCCCTATAATTAAAAGGGCTTCTAACACTTCACGAAAAGTAATTAACAGTGCCTGAATCTCCATGATTACACACCTCTTTAAGTCTTAAAATCATTTCCTCTTTCTTAAAAAGTATAGAACAACCACCATTATAATGGCCCCTAAGAATAGGAGTGGCAACCAGTTCTTCAAGTCAGAAAAATCCGTGTACCCATCATTCTTCACTTGACCTGCACTGTCATCCTCTGTGGCACTCTCTGTAAAGTGACCAATGCGATATTCCTCAATATTAAATGGTTTTTTTAAATTATCGAGTATAAAAGATTTACTAGTAAGGAACTGTTCTTTATCTGACTCTTTCTCTCCGACTCCAAATAAACCTGGGTTTCCGAGTGATTCTAATGCTAAATCAAAATGGTCTTTTATTTTCTTATCTAGCTCAGGATACTCGTCTGAAACAGCTGGCGAAAGCGTTTTGTATGTAGCAAATCCTTTAGCCAACAATTTTTTACTCGTATCATAATTATTAAAATTTTTCTCTATTGCATTTAAGCGTCTTGATATATTAAAAGCTAATAACTTTTGCATATGTTCTATCGTGGCTTCTTTATCCTCATTTTCAATTGCATTCAATACTAATTTTGAAGCTTCTTCACCCATATGCATATCTACTTCTTCTTTTACCGTATTATATAAAGCTTCAGCTTCCTCAAAATTAGGAGGTGACTGATTCAGCTTCGTTAACATTTTCTCATATACTTGTGCAATTTTTTCTTTACTTGGATCACCATAAGTGTAAGCAGATACATGCGGTTGTACAGAAAATGTTAGGAGAATTATAATTATTGATAACAAACTAATTTTCTTCATATTTAGCATCTCCCATCAATTTAAATGATAAAGATTCTCAATATCAATGTCAATATAAATTTACTGTTAACCTGTTTTTCCCTCATTAGTTTCGCATTCTTCTATAGAAGAATGCTCGATATTAACTTTTTCATGAGATCGAGACATTTCCTTCAGAATCGCTGGAATTACAGAAGTCATATATGAACGAAACTTAATAAATGATTGTCCATTTGAACGTACTCTATACGTAATCGGAACTTCTTTTACACGAAAACCTTTTCTTACTAAATTCAGCGTGATGACTTGAGCATAATTGTAATCATGGATAATCTCAGCATGCTCAATCGCTTGTCTAGAAAATGCGCGCATTCCTGACTGTCCATCATATATCCATTTTTTAAGAAGAATAGATTGAAGAAGTGTAAAGAAATAATTCCCTAGACGTCGATGAATCCTCATTCCTTCAATGGTGCCAAGAAACCTTGATCCCATGGTGTAGTCATATGATCCATCGAGGATAGGCTGGATTAACTCAGGAATTTCCCATGCAGGGTATTCATTATCCGCATCAATCATCACGGCAATGTCAGCGCCAAGCTGGTAAGATTGCTTGAGCCCTTCCCTTACAGTGGCTCCTAGTCCTTTATTGTGTGTGTGTGAATGTATATGATCCGCTCCGGCTTTTTTTGCAACCTCTACTGTATTATCTGTTGACCCATCATTAATAACGAGAACCTCAACCGTCACCTGGGGATGAATATGACGAGGTATTTTATTGATCACTTCTACAATAGATTCTTCTTCATTATGAGCTGGCAGAAATACGATCACTTTCTTCTTCATATTTACGTTCCTTTCCTCCGTGTTTTATGGCATCGGCAAGTACAGATCCTCTACTATGGCTTGGATAAGGTGCACCTAATAAATATGCGACAGTTGGGGCAACAGAAATCAGGCTATGTTTATCATCTATTACTTTCCCCTCTTCAATTTGAGGTCCATACAAAAAGAAAGGAACGTACCTTTCTCCTTCATCCAGATGACCATGACCACCAATTCCATCTGCCTGACCATGATCAGCACAAATAAGTAAAGTGGTGTTCTTCATATAGCCCTTCTGTTCCATCCAGGAGACAAACTCTTCAATTAATTGATCAGCCTCTTCTATTTTTTGAATATATTCATTATAAAGCACTCCACGACTATGGCCTGTTTGGTCTGTACTGATTAACTGGATATTGAAAAAGTCCAAATCTTCCTTTTCCATAATTTGTTTAGCATTTTCTAAGATCCCCTTATCTACGGATTCGTTATCCATTACAGCTGTGTAGGCATCAACATCGTCTCCCATTGCATCAATTAAATGGGCTACTCCTAAAAGACGCCCTCTCTTCCCTATCTTCCGTAAAGAATCAAAGATTGATTCAACTTTGATACCTAGATTCCATACCATATTTGACTTAATACCGTGCTCTTTAGGATAGGTTCCAGTCATCATGGAAGAAAAACAAACTACTGTTCTTGCAGGATATACGGTTTCCATTTGAGCATATTCTGTACCATGTTTCCGTAATTTATCTAAAAAAGGAGTATTCGCCTCTTGGAAGCGTTCTTTCCTCATTCCATCAATCACAATCATTACAACCTTATCACTCGTCTCAGCGGTCTCCTCTAATGGTTCCGTATAGGTTTCCTTCATATTTGGCTTCCAATCAAAAAGATTATGGTGGAGAATCCAGCTAAAAGCCCCAACCCCTAATAGGAATAACGCATAAGGCCAGTAATTGATCGTAATTCCATTATAAAATTGACTATAAAAAAGTTCCCAAAGAGATAGGATCAATAGAAATTTAGGTAGTTGCTCCTGAGCATTGCCACTTGTTGAATCACTATTTTTCAAAACAAGTTTCCAAAATCTTGTGAAGTTAAGCCATGACGTTCCAATTCTCAGATGGTAATAAAAGGTTCCCCAAAAAAAGATCGTGAAGAAAAAATAAAGCCCCATTGCAAAAGCTAGCAGTGATAGGTTTACATCTCCCCAAACAATTAAGTAGGCGACAAAAGGTAACCATAAATAATTCCGTAACATGAGAGGAAAATCAAAATGGTAATAAAGAGCCAGTATAGGTAGGATCAATAAGAAGCTTAGTCCAATTGCTCGCCAAAAAGAAGGCTCTCCTAACTCTCCCACATAAAAGAGCAGCATTGTCCCTACTATAAATATTGGTGTGAATGGTTTTCCTTCATTTAATAAATTCCAACACCGTGCAGCTATCACCTCAAATGTAGATGCCTGCTTCATTTCAACCTTCCTTTCTATTCAACCAGGATTTGATGGTTTTTAATGGAATAGGTACGCTTACGATAAGATAGATACCTACCACAAATGAAAATATGAATTTAAACCCATGTGTAACGACTGCTATTGTATAGGCTTCTTTCATTGGAATTTGAAAAGCTCTTAATGCAAAGCTCATAAAACTCTCATATGTGCCGATCCCGCCAGGTGAAAAATGAAATACTTGACCTGCAATCGTAAAACTGTTCACCCAAATGGCTTCAAGATAGGATAATGACATGCTGAACTGAGAAGTTACAGCCAAAATAATGAGCGCCTCAAAACACCAGCTTATAAGAATAAGAAAAAGGATTACTATTCCCTTAACAGAAAAAAGTATCGAATGCACTTTACGAACCTGATTAATAAAGACCTTTCGCCAATTATCCTTTAGTAAAACAGAACCTAGCAGTAATCCCCCTACAATTAAAAGTCCCATTAAAAAGAAATACGATAAAGACAACCCTAAATAGAGGATTCCTATCAAGGCTATGAAACCTAGTATGATTATATCTAGAAGCCTCATGACGAAAACCGATTCCAGAGCAGTTTTCCAGCTCACCTTTTTCGACCGAGCTAAGTAACCACTACGAATAATATCCCCTGCTTTAACGGGTAGGAGATGATTCATGAACAGACTATACAGAACACCATCCACAAATACTCTTAAACCTACATGTTTATTGACGTACAATTGCCACGCCTTTGCACGGAAAATAAACGCTAACAAATATAAGAAGACCATAGATAACAACAACCAAAAGTTGCTAAAAAGTTTCTTTACTTCTAATAAGATATAAGATAAATCAAAGACAAGGTAGGTTAACCAAATAAAGCATAAGCCAACAACTAACCTTCCAGTCCATAATACGTACCGCTTCACTGGTGCCATGAATCCACCCAATGAATCATTTTATTAATTCCTTCTTCTATTTTAATTTTGGGCTTATAAGATAGCATGGTATTCGCTTTTGATATATCAGACCAAGTCATTACAACATCACCTGTTCTCCAAGGCTTTTGAATCACATTCATGTTTGGATAATGTCTTCGAAAGTTTTCCAGTAATCTCTCCATTGATATAGGTTCACCATACCCAATGTTAAAGGTTTCATTTTCGTGCTGATGCTCGAGCACAGCATTTACCCCATCTACAATATCATCAATATAAGTATAGTCACGATATGTGCCGCTTCCAAAAATCTCTATAGGTAATCCTTTAGATAATTTATCAGCAAAAGTAGGTATAGCCATATCTGGTCGTGCCCACGGGCCATAAACAGTAAAGAAACGTAAAATGGAAAGTTGGAAACCATATAGGTGTTGGAATGAATGACAGAAAGATTCAGCTCCATATTTAGAGGCTGCATAAGGAGAAACTACTTTCCCATCAGCCATATCCTCCGATAATGGCCCCCCTGTTTTATTACCATACACAGAGGATGATGAAGAAAAGACGACGTGAGAAACTCCTGTTTCCCCTGCACACTTCAGTACATTAATCGTCATTTCAATATCATAGTGCACATAGGCTAACGGTTCTTTAACAGAATAGGCTACTCCGGGTAATGCAGCTAAATGAATGACTGTATCATATTGTTTTGCTTGAAACACCTTTAAGCATTCGTCTCTATTTAAAAGATCTACATTATAAAATTGAAAATCACCTACTTGTTTAACTGTCTCAAGCTGGAGCTTTTTTCTTTCAGGATCATAATAGGGGTCAAAGTTATCTACTATGGTTATGTGATGGTTCGCTTTTAAAAGACTGGAGCAAACATGGGATCCAATGAAACCTGCCCCTCCTGTGACTAATATGTTCAACCTTGACACCTCATTCTTTGTCTTTTCTTATACTTTAATCCTTTATGAAACTTCCATAAAATACAAAGTAAAAAACCTTGTTCAAAGGAAACAAGGTTTCTTACATCTATCATAACCTATTTAAGGTCATATTACTTTGCTTTTTCAATGATGGATTGAAGTGTTGTTTCGATTTCTTCAAGAATCGGCATCGCTTTATCTTTTTCATCAGCTTTTACTGCATCCAGGTATGATTGGGCTTGCTCTTTCAAGGTTTTTGCAGCTTCTTCACCTTGAATACGTTTAATATCACTTGAAATCATATCGATAAATAATGCGCCCTCTATTGCTGTAATCGCAGATTTATTTTCTCCCCAGTACTCTTCACTCTCTTCATATTCATGAAGGGCAACTTTAGAAAAACCACGAACAAAAGCATTGTTAACTGCCTCTGGATCTAGTTCTTTTACATTTGTTTCTAGATCGAAATTCTTCTTAATGATCGCGGCATCTTCTTTGGCATATTCAGTAAGGTAACCGGTTAAGGATTGATAGAACGCCCAACCTTCAGCTTGTTCAACTTTTGCATGACTTGGATCTTCTTTTGCTTCTTTTGCAGCTTTAGATGCATATCCATGTGGCATGGCTCCAGCAGCAAGATAGAACGTCTTCATTAATGTTTTATCAACGATCTGCTTACCTAATTGGAATGAAAGCTTATCATCGTTTTTAACAGCCTTTTCAATTTCGTTGAATCCAGCTTGAATTTGATCTACCATACTAGTTCCATATGCAGCATCGCGCTTTTTAACTGTTCCTTCTAGCACTTCATAGAATTCTTTTGCTTCTGCAATTTCTTCTTTAGCTAACTCTTGGTCGCCCCAGTTCTCACTAATTTCTTGGAATTCATGCTTGATTGTTAAATAAAATACTTTTTGTGAAAGCTTATCAAAAATCTGCTTCACAACCTGAGCATCCATTTCTCCACTTTTACCAGCATCTAATGCTGTAGAGATCTGTTGGTCTATTTTTCCGTCACGTTTTGCTACCAATGACTTCAAATTATTATTATAAAGGTCAATAACTTTTTGGAAATCTACTTCTTTGCCTTCACCGGCTTTTGCCAGCTCCGATTTCCCTTCTTTATAAGCTTCTACAAAACTGGCATCTTCTTCTTCGTCTTTTTCTGCTTCTTCTTTCTCACCTTTTGTAGAATCCTCTGCTTTTTCACTCTCGTCTTTCTTTGTTTCTTCCCCTGAAGCGTTCTCTTCATCCTGTCCACATGCAGATAGAACGAACCCTACAGCTAGTAGTAAGTAAAACAATTTGTTCTTTAAAAACATTGTATATCCTCCTATGTTTATGTATTTTAATTGATAATGAATTTCATTCACAAAAGTTATTATATAGAGAATGATTCTCAGTGTCAATCATATTTTTTTGGTAATCATCTTTTATCGTTTTTTCTGATTATGATTTTTAGGTAATAACAAAATCTAAAAGTATTTAGATTAACAGAATGAAAGGGTTACCAGCCTTAATATCGGGTATGGAATAATGATGGAAATTTATCAAAGGAGGATAAATGATGGATCAAAGAATAATAGGTGGCGTTTTTTCTAAAGTTGGACATGCAGAGAAGGCAATAACAGATTTACAACACCACGGATACGGATCCGACGACATCTCTGTTTTTGCGAAAGACAAAAGCAAAGTTAATGTGTTAGAGGATGAAATGGATACATCCGTTAAATCCAATAAAGCCGGACGAGGGAAAAGTGCTGGGAAAGGTGCTGGATTGGGAGCAATCTCCGGTGGTGCATTAGGCGGAATCGGTGGTCTGATAACAGGTTTAGGGCTCCTCGCTATCCCAGGTATTGGACAAATTGCTGCAGCTGGCCCCATCGCCGCTTCCCTTACTGGTGCTGGAGTAGGTGCTGGTGGTGGTGGAGTTGTAGGCGCTCTTGTTGGAGCAGGTATGCCTAAAAAAGACGCCCAACAGTATGAGAATCATCTTAAAGATGGAAAAATCATTGTCATTGTAGAAGCAACAGAGAAAATGCAAGACAAAGTATATCGTACGTTCCTTTCCAATCATACAGAAAACAAATCAATGTATCCTCATCATTATCAAAATCACGATCACACAACTCATCATGATTCTGTAGAACATCATAAATATGATGAAAGCACAAATTCAGTAGAAGAGGAAACCTATTCAACACATTCTCACACAGACCATCCTCATCATGAAGAGGAAACACGTTCAAGAACTACAGAGAGACATCACTCTTCAAAATCACATTAAAACCATATATGATTACCTACTTTAAAAATAAAGAAGCTTCTCATCCTAACCTAAGTGAGAAGCTTCTTATTTTATGATTACAGGAGTAGAGGAAACCTCTTTATTCAAGCTTTCTGTTTAAAATCAAATTTAATCTTATAATCTTGATCTAGCATTAAGGCCGTGCTGAATGTTTTCTTCCCTTTAAATCCTTTTAAAACCTTCGTTCGCTTTTTCTCGCACAACGTTTTAATCATATTATTCGTTAACGTTTTTCCAGCTAATTTCTTTGGAAAGGTCACTTTACACCCTTCTTTGTAAGCGGAGCACCCATAAAATTTGTATCGATCTGTAATTGATCCCGTCGAGCATGCCGGACACTTAGCGATCGGTTCATTCCAATTCTTTTTCTCACCTGTGCTTCGGACGTTAACTTGTTCAATGGACTCAGGAGTTTCTTGCATTAACTTTTCAATAAATTGGCTAGTCTGTTTGATAAATACTTGTTTTGACCCTTCGCCGCTTCCGATCTTTTTTAAATACGATTCCCATTTCGCAGTCATAGAAGGGCTTGATAACAGCGTGCCTTCAATCGCTTCACAAAGCATAATCCCTTTATCTGTGATCGACACGTTATTCCGTTTCACTTCAATATATTTCTGCGCCTTAATCGTTTCAATGATACTGGATCGTGTGGCTTCTGTTCCCAGGCCTTCGACTTCTTTTAAGATCTCCACATCTTCCTCATCATCCATGAGCTTTCCACAGGTTTTCATCATATTGATTAATTGACCTTCTGTGTATGGCTTTGGAGGCTGGGTCATACTTTCCTTAATATGAAGACGAGCGCCTACCTGCTCACCATTTTGGACATTCGGAAGATCTGCCTCTTCCTTCTGTTTGTTTTTAGACGGATTTGGAAATAGCTCTTTCCAGCCCTGTTTCACATCTCTTTTACCTGTAGATTTGAATGGTAAGTCCTGAACATGGGTAAAAATCGTAGTCTCTTCATACACGTAGTCCGAGTGGAACATTGCTAGAGTCGTAGCCAGAATTTCATTATAAATATTACTTTCCTCACGGCTTAATCCACTCAGCTTCTTTTGCGTGGGGACTGATTTTGTCGGAATGATCGCATAGTGTTCCTGAACTTTCGAGCTGTTAACATATCGTTTATCTGGTTTTAGGGACGTAGGTGTGAAGGAGACGTTCAATGCTTCCTGATATTTGTTCAGGTTGTTAACTACATAAGCAAACTCATTTTCAGTTATAAAGTTACAGTCTGTTCTCGGATACGTAACAAGACGCTTTTCATAAAGTTTTTGCAATGTCTTAAGGACTTGTGACGGAGTGTACTTCCAACGTCTATTCGCAACACTTTGAAGCGTGGACAAGGAATGGAGCTTCGGTGACTTTTGATGTTTTGTTTTTTTGTCTACCTTTTGGACAATCCCTTTGTAGTCTTCCTTTTCTTTAAGCCCATGCTTGTCCATAAGTTCCTGCACCTTTGCCTTATCCTTTTCCTTGATCTCAGCTAAACCTTTGTATGAACCTGATTCCGATCGAAAAAGGCCTTCGATCTGGTAAAAAGGCTCAGGTTTAAAGTTTTCGATTTCCTTATGTCTTTGATAGATTAAATAAACCGTAGGAGACTGTACTCGCCCGATCGACAAATAACTCTCGAAACCTTTTTTCTTCAAAAGCAAGGTGAACAAACGACTGGCATTGATCCCAACCATCCAATCACTGATTTGGCGAGCTTTCGCTTCATCAAATAAACGCAAGTCCTTATCATTATCTTGTAAACTCTTAAACCCTTTACGTACTTCATCCTTTTCGAGAGAATTAATCCATAAACGTTTAATAGGTTTTCCTTTTACGCCTGTTAATCGGAGAATACTATAAAAAATATTGGAACCTTCACGATCGACATCGGCTGCATTAACGATCACATCCGCCTGCTGGAACAATTTCTTAACCGCTTGAAACTGCTCCCATTTCCCTTTAGAGACTTTCTCAAGAAATCGCTCAGGAACAATCGGCAGTTGATCAAGCTTCCAACGCTTCCACTCCGGTTTATAATCATGGGGTTCTTTTAATTCAACAAGATGCCCGACTCCCCACGTAATCGTCGCACCGTTCGGGAATGTATCATCTGGCTTTAATTGAATGTATGTTTTCGATTTTTCCTGAACTGTAAAAGCCTCTGCATAAGCTTTTGCCTGAGAGGGTTTTTCCGCTAGGATGACCACTTTCGTCATGGTCTCTCCACTCCCTTCAATAGCCACTAGGACCCTTCATCTATACTGATAACTGTTCTTTCACTCGATTAGCGAAGTCTGTTCCGTCTATTAACCTTTTGCCTCCACCTTGAACAAAATTCGGCTTTCCGCCTCCTTTTCCTTCAATCAGAGGCATGGTTTGTTTGGCGACATCATTCATGTTTTGATTGATTTCTACTCCATGAGCCAGTACGAACTGTAGCTGGTCTTCTTGTTCACTCACCAAGATGAGGTAAGCATCCGGCACTTCTTCGATCATTTCTTTCCCTAGAGATTGGAGCGTTTTGATCGAGCGGTCCTTGAAGACACGTTGAATCACTTTATTCCCCTGTGACTCCATGACAATATCTCGTGCTTCATACTTAAGCATTTGTTCTTCAAGTTCAGTGATTTTCTTATCTTTCTCCTTACTTGCTTTGATTAACTGATCGACTTCTTCTACCATTTGATCTTCCGGCCTTGGAATAAGCTGCTTCATTTCAGTTAATACTCGGTGCTTCTGCCCGAACATAGATAAAAGTCGATAACCACAGACGAACTCCAAACGTACCTGCTTCTTATTTTTTGTCCATCCTAGAAACTTCGTTGCCATTACTTCACCAGTTGATCTAGGGTGTGTTCCACCGCATCCGTTGTAATCAATCTCTGGAATAATGACCAGGCGAACATCACCTTCAACGGCAAGAGACTTACGCAGTGGGTAATCCTTCGCCTCTTCCCCTGTCATCCACTTTATTTCAACTGGATAATTTTTATGGATGACACCATTAACTTGAGCCTCAGCTTTTTGCAAAAGGTCTTCGGATAGGTTTTCCGTATCCAAATCAATTGTCACCGTGTCTTTTCCTAAATGAAAGCTCGTTGTTGGTATGTCGAACTGATCATCAAAAATGGCTGAAATGATGTGCTGTCCACAATGTTGCTGCATATGGTCGATACGTCTTTCTTTATCAAGGATTCCGTGAACCTCTTGCGTATCAGATGATATTATTCCATCCGTATAATGACGTACCTCGCCACCCACTTCTTCTACATCAATCACTTCAATTCCATTCAATGTTCCCTTATCGAATGGTTGTCCACCACCGGTAGGGTAAAACGCTGTCTCCTCTAACACCACATAAGGACCATGCTTGTCTTGATCTATTGTTATAACCTTAGATTCGAATTCCATCTTATATGGATCTTCATAGTAAAGCCTTCTTGTCATTGTCAGTTCCTCCTACGTTTTCCTAATGGTATCTTACCATGCTTCTTATGGGGAAAAGTCAAGTGGTACTAAAAAAACAATCCCGGATGACCTCTGTGTTATTACTTTTAAAGAATGGGGGAGACAGGCACTGCATTTAGTGCTCATGTTTACAATGAACAAACGATGACTTTTCTTTGAATACTTTTTAACGTTTTTCTTAAAACGAACTAATTGTGATCACCCTTACACTACCATCCACAATTTTCCTATATAATAAAGGTAGAAACTTGAGAACATTACTCAATCTTCGAAAACATTGTGAATCATTGAGCAATATTTCGTATTATTTAAGGAGGTTATTTAAATGCGTACTGTAGAGCAAGTAAAGCGGGATTCAGCTTGGCAAGGGTTTACAAAAGGAAGATGGCAGCAAGAAATCGACGTTCGTGACTTCATCCTAAGAAATTTTACTCCCTATGAAGAAGATGAATCGTTTTTACAAGGACCGACTTCTAATACTCTTGCATTATGGAATCAAGTCATGGATCTAACTGAAAAAGAGCGGAAGAATGGGGGCGTATTGGATTTAGATACAAAAATTATTTCTACCATCACATCACATGGACCTGGGTATCTTAACAAGGATACAGAAAAGATTGTTGGCTTTCAAACAGATTCTCCATTTAAGCGATCCTTGCAACCATTTGGCGGCATTCGTATGGCAGTAGCCGCTGCTGAGTCTTATGGGTTTGAACTTGATAAAGAAGTAGAGAACATATTTACTGAATATCGTAAAACACATAACCAGGGAGTTTTTGATGCTTATACCTCTGAAATGAAGCTAGCACGTAAGGCGGGAATCGTTACAGGGCTTCCTGATGCATATGGCCGTGGTCGAATTATCGGAGACTATCGAAGAGTCGCCCTTTATGGTGTTAATCATCTCATCGCTGAAAAGAAAAAAGAGCTTGAACTGATTGGAAATGGAACGATGACAGAAGATATCATCCGTGATCGAGAGGAAACCTCCGAGCAAATTCGTGCACTTCATGAACTGAAGCAACTGGGTGAATCCTATGGTTTTGACATCTCCAACCCTGCCAAAACAGCTCAAGAAGCCTTTCAATGGCTATATTTTGGCTACTTAGCAGCGATTAAAGAACAAAATGGTGCTGCTATGAGTCTTGGTCGTGTCTCTACCTTTTTAGATATTTATATCGAACGTGACTTAAAAGATGGAGTTCTAACAGAGCAAGCAGCCCAAGAACTAGTGGACCATTTTGTGATGAAACTAAGACTTGTGAAATTTGCACGGACACCAGAATATAATGAACTATTCAGTGGAGATCCTACTTGGGTTACAGAATCTTTAGCTGGAATTGCACATGACGGCCGCCCACTTGTCACGAAGAACTCTTATCGCTTTTTACACACATTAGATAACTTAGGACCTGCACCTGAACCCAATTTAACTGTTCTATGGTCAGTGAAACTACCAGAACCATACAAAAAATATTGCGCTTTTATGTCCATTAAATCAAGTTCCATTCAATATGAAAATGACGATCTCATGCGTGAAAGTTATGGAGATGATTACGGTATTGCTTGTTGTGTATCTGCTATGGCTATCGGGAAGCAAATGCAGTTCTTCGGTGCACGTGTCAATCTTGCCAAAGCATTATTATACGCCATTAATGGTGGGGTCGATGAACAGTTAAACATACAAGTTGGCCCAGCTTTTAAACCGATTACATCTAATTCCTTAAACTTTGAAGAAGTGATGGAAAAATATGACCTTATGCTTGATTGGTTAGCTGGTCTCTATGTCAACTCCCTCAATATTATTCATTACATGCACGACAAATACAGTTATGAACGTATTGAGATGGCATTACATGATCGTGAAGTCATTCGCACAATGGCATGTGGCATCGCTGGCTTGTCGGTGGTAGCCGACTCACTTAGTGCTATTAAGTATGCAAGTGTAAAAGTGATCCGAGATGAACACGGAAAAGCGATTGATTTCGAAACAGAAGGTGATTTCCCTAAATACGGAAACAACGATGACCGGGTAGACAGTATTGCTGTTGATCTTGTCAAACGTTTTATGAACAAAATACGCAAACAATATACCTATCGAAATTCAAAGCCAACACAATCCATCTTAACGATTACATCAAACGTGGTTTACGGAAATAAAACCGGAAACACACCTGATGGACGGAAAGCAGGTGAACCATTTGCACCAGGGGCCAACCCACTTCATGGTCGTGACAAGAACGGCTCACTCGCTTCTTTAAGCTCTGTAGCTAAGCTTCCATATGAAGAAGCTCTGGATGGAATTTCGAACACCTTTTCCATTGTGCCAAAAGCACTTGGCAAAGATGAAAAAACGCGCCGTGCTAACCTTGCAGGAATGCTTGATGGGTATGTAATGAAAGGCGGGCATCATTTAAATGTAAACGTCTTTGACCGTGATACCCTATTAGACGCTATGGAGCAGCCAGAAGAATATCCACAGTTAACCATTCGTGTATCTGGTTATGCTGTAAACTTTATAAAGCTAACCAGAGCACAACAAATTGATGTAATAAACCGAACGTTCCACGAAAGTATGTAAGATTATTTAATAGTAAGGAGTGCAAAACCATGAAAGGACGTATACACTCTATTGAAACTTGCGGAACCGTTGATGGACCAGGACTTCGCTACGTAATTTTTTTACAAGGGTGTCTCCTAAGATGCCAATTCTGTCATAACCCAGATACATGGAATCTTAACCATGGTGAGGAAAAGACGGTACAAGAGCTTGTTGATGACATCCAGGATTATATCCCTTTTTTCCAGGCTTCAAATGGCGGAGTAACAGTAAGTGGCGGAGAACCATTAATTCAAATTGAATTTTTAGTTGAGTTATTCCGTGAGCTGAAAAAGCTTGGAATCCATACGACGATTGATACTTCTGGTGGGTGTTTTAATCGTTCTCCTTACTTTTTACAACACTTAGATGAACTTCTAGGATTAACGGACTTAGTCTTATTGGATATCAAACACATGGATACAATTAAGCACAAGGAATTAACAGGTTTACCGAATGGGCACATATTAGACCTTGCTCACTATTTATCGGATAAACACATTCCCGTGTGGATCCGTCACGTCCTTGTTCCAACCATAAATGACTACGATGAATATTTATATGAACTATCCAATTTCATCCAATTACTTTCAAATGTTGAAAAGATTGAAGTACTTCCCTATCACCAGCTCGGCGTATTTAAGTGGACTAATTTAGGGCTAGAATACAAGCTCGAACACATTTCACCCCCAACAGAAGAGAGAGTTCAAAACGCCATTGACATACTAAACACTGAATAATATGGGGAAGGTTCGAGACTAGTAAAAAGTCCAAAAACTTATTATTTGCTTATCAATTAGAGAAAGAATTAAAAACCCCCTACATGGTATAATGGGTATGACCAAATACCATGTAGGGGGGTTTTTGTGCTTCGACAAGAGCCAAGCTTCTATAGAAGGAAAGAATGCTTTTTGGTATCCCATCCAAAATTTATAACAACAATCCCCTAAATCCACCAAATCATTTACTTATATTCTCTAATCTGTCTAATAACTCATCAAGATTAGGGTCACCAATAAAGTTTTCTATAGTTATAATCTCCTTATCACTATGAGCTATTTTCGCTCGATCTAATAAATCTTTATGAACAACAACTATATTGGAGTCTTGAGGAACATCTTCTATTCTATAATGTTTTACCTCTATACCCTCTATACCTTTCTTTTGCAGCTTTTTCCTAAAAGCTGTGGCACCTAATGCACTACTTCCTGCACCTGCATCACATGCAAAAGAAATCTTTTCAATATCTTGTTCTTGATTTTGATTACTATCTTGAGAGACTTGTTTTCCCTCTTGCTTCATTGCTTTAGATTTTTCAATAGATTCGGAAAGATTTTCGTCATCATCTGTACTTTTATCCATTTTCAATATAACGGATGTGATGAGGAATGTTACTACTGCGGCAGCCAAGACCCCTGCAATAATTCCAATAAAACTACCCTTAGGCGTTAACCCTAAATAGGCGAAGATAGAGCCAGGACTTGGTCCTGCAACAAGGCCAGCGTCAAATAGTTCGAAAACCGCTATCCCTGTCATACCTCCTCCTATCATACCTATAATTGTAAGGGGTTTCATTAATACGTATGGAAAATACAGCTCGTGAATACCTCCTAAGAAATGAATGATCATTGCACCTGGAGCCGTTCGTTTAGAAGTATTACTACCAAACAAAGTAAACGCTAGCAATAGTCCTAATCCTGGACCTGGATTAGAAGCTACTGTAAAGTAAATGGACTTCCCTGTTTCTGCAGCTGCTTGCATTCCCAAAGGATAATAAATCCCTTGATCGATTACGTTATTCAAGAACAATACCTTAGCAGGCTCATTAATGAGAGAAAGCAAAGGCAATAGTCCAGTAGCTACTAATGCTTCAATTGCTGATGTTACAAAATTATTTGCTGATTCTATAACTGGACCAACAAAATAGAAAGAAACTATCATTAATAAGAATCCTAAGATACCAAGTGAGAAGTTATTAACAATCATTTCGAATCCAGCAGGTATTCGATTTTCAAGAAGACTGTCAAACTTCTTTATAATCAATCCTCCTAAGGGTCCAATCACCATTGCCCCTAGGAACATTGGTATATCTGATCCCACTATCAATCCTATTGCCCCAATAGCTCCCATTACAGCTCCTCTTTGGCCTCCTACCATTCGACCACCTGTAATAGCTAAGAGCAACGGTAACAAGTAATTTATTGCTGGGCCAACGATTTTTGCGAGGTCCTCATTAGGTATCCAACCTGAAGGAATAAACAATGCTGTTAAGAGTCCCCAAGCTATAAATGCCCCAATATTAGGCATAACCATATTGGTCAAAAATCCACCAAAAGCTTGGACCTTTGCACGGGTGGATGGAGTATTCCCCCCAGCAATGCTAGCTGAAGTCGCTGAATTAGACATATTATTCACGCCTTTCTTATCACTTAATGAATTTACAAAAAATACAAAATTTTATTAGCTGTGCATATTCATCCTAAAACCTATTCAACCTCGTCTAATAAGTCTAAAATCTCTTTCTCACTCTTAGATTCTTTTAGTTTATTCTTAACCTCTTCTTCCATTAACACTGAAGACAAATCAGATATTATATCTAAATGTCCAGAGCTATCCTCTGCAGCTAAAACAAATAAGATTTTTACCTCTTTGTCTTCTGGGAAGAATACAGGGTCTTGCAATTGCAAGAAAGATATCCCAGTTTTTTCTACGCTGTTTTCATTTTTTGCATGAGGTAATGCAATCTCTGGAACAACTACGATATACGGACCATTTGTATTTACACTTTGAATCATATCATCAATATACTTAGAAGTTATAGATCCATTTTCCAGCAAAGGAGAAGCTGCTTCTCGAATCGCATCTTCCCATGAATTAACGGATTGTAAAAAACGGACATTTCCTTTTAAATGTTCACTTAACATATTACCCTCACCTTTCGTTCAAGCTTACTAATGTGCTTATTGAGCTTCCCTTATTTAATCGATCATAATTATTTTTTATCTTAGTCTTAATTGTAGTGTTCTCTATTTGTGTAAAGTGAGATATAGCTTCATCTACCCCATGATCCTGGATAAAGGATTGGAGAGTGACAGACTCTTCATCATCAGGATTGTCGAATAACAAAGATGCGGCTACAGCTAATGTTAAATTATCGATTGATAAACCTAAATCATAATTGCTTCTAAGTGGTTTAACCAACCTCTCATTATAACCGAGTTTCCTGATTGGAGCTCTACCTACTCGAAAAATATCATCACTTATATTGTCATTTTTAAAACGTTCTAACGTTTGCTCAATAAATTCGGTCATTTCAGAAATCTGAACATTGTATGTTTGAATAAAATAACCACTAACCTCATTGAGAGTTTCCCTTAGGAATCTCTCAATTATTGGATCCTTTAATGCACTCTGAATGGTTTTATATCCCTCTAAAAATGCAATATAAGCTGTTGTAGCATGACCCATGTTAACCATAAATAATTTTCGTTCTATATATGGTTTTAAACTTTCGACAAAAGTAATATCTTTCAGAGAAAGTATCTCTGGATTAACCATTTCAGATTTATTAACAACCCACTCATAGTAAGGTTCTACAAGCGCAACTCCCCTATCATTTTCATCCGTTTCACCAGAAAGAGAAAGTCGATCAATAGCCGAATTAGGAAACCCAACAAAGGTCTGGATAGACGCCATCTCACTATCAGTAACATTCTTTGCAATCTCTTCCCTTAGTATGGAAGTAGCATTAATCGCATTTTCATTTGCGATGACATCAATTTTACCTTTATTCAAACGTGCTCTCTCTAATAGACCTTTAGAAATGATAGGAGCTATTTTCGGTAAATTATTAACTCCTACAGAAGTGGTAATGATATCAGATTCGATGATTTCATTTACCACTTCTGCTTGGGAACTAATATGCAACGCCCGTACAGGAGAAATGGATTCTACTGTATTATCTTCATCTAGTAGTTTTACTAAATAGTTGTTGTAATCATTAATACTATCTACCAATTGTTGGTTTGCATCTATAAAACATACTTCAAAACCCGTTTTATTAAGCAAATAACCTATTAACCCTCGTCCAATATTTCCTCCTCCAAAATGTAGCGCTTTCATATAATCCCCTCCTTTTTACTAACCGTTCGTTCTGTACACGGTCCCTTTATTATTCTAAATTCGCATGATACTCCCAAAGAGACTCTATTTCAATGTTTCTCTCTTTAACCATCATTAATGCAATTGCGTCTCCCAATAATAATAGACTTTGTTCAAACAAGCTTTTCATTGGTTGCTCAGAGTGTACTTCTTCAGGGTTATTTAGTTTTGAATTAGTAGGAATTCTAACGAAAGAATCTGTATATTCAGACATAGAACTATTCGGATTTGTACCTATATGAGCAACAGACGCATTAAATTGCTTTGCCTTCTTTGCAATAATTAATGGGAATGCTGTTTCACCGCTCCCCGAGCCAACTATAAGTAAATCTTTATCCGTTATGGCTGGTTCAGTTGTTTGACCAACAACATAGGTTTTAACCCCAAGATGGGCTAACCGTTTTGCTATTGATTTTAATGATAATAGAACTCTGCCCACTCCTACGAAAAATACTTTTTCCGCCTTATTGATCTCATCTATTAAATTCTCTACATCATTGTGGTTAATATTAGATAAAGTAGCTGACAATTCATTTGTAATTATATTGGTTACGTTTTCATAACTAGCCATTTTATTTTACCTCCTCATTTAATCCCTTAACTATAAGTTCATCTATTGTTTTTTTGTTTTCTTCTAATCCTTGATTAGGTTCAAATAAACTCGTACTACCAGCTACTAAAATATCTGCACCAGCACTCACTAGTTCAGGGATGGTATGTAAAGAAACACGTCCATCCACCTCTATATTCGTGTTTAAATTATTTGAATTTATTAAATTAGATAGATCTTTCACTTTTTGTGTAGCATATGGTACTTGCTTTTCACCTTTATCAGTTGCAAAGCCAGGATTAATTAACATTAATAAAACTGTATCGCATTGAGGTAATACATAATCTAAGGCGGATAAAGGAGTTGCCGGATTAAGCGCAATTCCAACCTTGGTATCATATTTTCTAATTAAATTAATATAGCGATCAACATGTGTAGTCGTTTCAAGATGAAATGTTATTTGTTGAACTCCAATTCGGAGCATCTCTTGGATAAAAAACTCATTATCATTAGACATAATATGAACATCAAAGTTCATATCCGTTATTTTTCTCAACTGTTCTATTGTAGAAATACCTAGTGGCATACTTGGACTAAACGATCCATCTATAACATCAATGTGTAAAGTATCAAGTCCCGCTCTCTCAATTTTTCTAATGCTTTCTTCTAAATTACATAAATCAGCACACATAATTGATGGCGCAATGGTTACATGGTTTTGCATGTTTCTGCCTCCTTGCTTGCTTGTTTTTGCGTGTAACACCATATTAATGCGTTTTTTTGATGATGTAAAGCATGTTTTTGCATTTTTTTGATTATCAAAAGCATTAACTTGCATTTATCTGCCCATTTATACGCGTTTAAATTTGATATAACTGTAATATATGATACAATTTAAGAAATTAACAGAGGAGTAATACGTCTATGCTTAAACAAGAAAGGCAACAAAAAATTGTTGATATATTAAATGAAGAGCACAAAGTTATTGCAAGTGATCTAAGTAAAAGATTATCTGTTTCAGAAGATACGATTCGTAGAGACTTAAAAGAGTTAGATAATCAAGGGTTTATTAAGAGAGTACATAGTGGAGCATTACGAAAAGGACCACCAGTCGAGGATTTTTCTACTAGACAAGAAATGTATAATGAAACAAAAACGAATTTGGCCTCGAAAGCCTTAGATCTTATTAAAGACGATATGGTGATATTGATAGATGGTGGAACTACTAACTTACAGTTGGTACAACAGCTACCTTTGTCTTTAAAAGGGACTATAATAACAAACAGCCCCCCCATCGCTATGGCGCTTTCAAATCACACTGAAGTTGAAGTTATTATGATCGGTGGCACTTTATTTAAGCAGTCAATGGTTAATTTGGGGATAGATACTACAGAAACATTAAATAACATGAGAGCGGATTTATATATTATGGGAATATATAAAATAGACCCTCAAATAGGTATTAGTGTACCAAGCTTGGAAGAGGCCGCAGTAAAACGAAAAATGGCATCTGTCTCTACAGAAATTATCGGTATGGTTACAGCTGATAAATTGGATACGATTTCTAACCATATCGTTTGTCCAGCCGATAACTTAACCCACCTAATCACAGAACAAGTCAATACAAACATTAAGACCTTATACGAAAACCAAAAAATTAATGTTATTGATTGAAACAGCATAAGGCTAGCTACTAGGGAAATGAAAACTGTAAAAATAAAAGTCAATATTGATTTAATCCCCTAATAATTAAAAAGAAACAGGAACCCTTTAACGGGCTCCTGCTTCTTATTTCCTTACTAATTTCACAACGCTTTCTACATGGTTCGTCTGCGGAAACATATCCACTGGCTGAATCTCTACAACCTTATATCCGTTCTTATCTAAGTACTTCAAATCACGCGCCTGCGTCTCAGGGTTACAGGACACATACACGACCCGCTTCGGCTTCAGTTTTACCACACTGGACAAGAATGCTTCGTCACTTCCGCTTCGTGGCGGATCTAAAATGACTACGTCAGCTTTTTCACCTTGTTCTGCCATCTGCACCATGAACTGTCCGGCATCGCCCTGATAAAATCGGGCATTTTTTACACCGTTACGCTTTGAGTTGCGAATTGCGTCTTTTACCGCATCGTTATTCAGCTCCACACCAATAACTTTACCAGCTTTTTGGCTGGCAACAATACCGATCGTACCTGTTCCGCAGTACGCATCAATCACGGTTTCCTCTCCAGTTAGATCCGCCATTTCAATCGCTTTAGAATAGAGCTTTTCCGTCTGAACAGGATTGATCTGGTAGAAGGATTTCGCAGAGATCTCGAACTCCATTCCGCAAAGGGTGTCTGTTATGGTCCCCTTGCCGAATAGAACCTTTTCTTCATTACCTAATACCATGCTGTCGCTCCGGGTATTTACGTTATGCAAGAGGGTCGTAATTTCTGGGTGAGCCTTTCTAAGGGCTTTAACAAAATTATTCTTCCCTTTGAACACAGGTGACGCAGCAACCAATACCACCATGATCTCTCCACTGAACTTGCCCACCTTGACTAATACATGTCGAAGGAAGCCACGCCCTGTGTCTTCATTGTAAGGCTGCATTTTAAAGGACTTCATCATTCCCTGAATAGTCTTCGCGATCTCATCTGCTTTCGGATCATGAATCAAACACTTATCAATCGGTATGATTTCATGAGAGTTCTGGGCGTACAGTCCTCCAATAATTTGACGGTCTTTATTCATACCGTATGTTAGATTGTTCTTATTTCGATAATCATATGGATGATCCATTGTCAAAATAGAATCCGGTTTTCCGAACGGTTTCATGAGAGAAGCTACGGTGTCCTGTTTGAAACGAGCTTGCGCCTGATCGCTCATATGCTGAATCTGACATCCACCACACTCGTAGTAATACGGACATGGAGGCGTGACCCGATCTTTAGATGGCGTAATGACCTTCTTTAGATCCCCGTACACATACTGCCCCTTTTTAGACACCATGACCTCTGCCGTTTCACCAGGAAGTAGATCCGCCACCTCCAACCGCTTCCCTTCCCACTGGGCAATACCTATGCCCTCGCTGGTCAGACCGGAGCAAGTCACCTTTGCTGTTGCGATTTTCTGGCCACTTTGGGGCGCATTTACTTTCTTATGCTTCCTATTGTGTTTGGCATCTGGTTGATTCCCACGCTTATTGTGCTGTTTCTTATTCGGTTTTCCAGATCTATTTGGCTTGTTTCCGGATTTTTTATATCCGTTGTGTTTTCGTTTATTCATAAGAAACTTCCTATCTTTTGTTCAGCTTTGACATTTAATTATATACTACGAGGTATTGGTAGTAAAACGTACTCTTGTAACAAGACTGGTTCTAAGCTGTGGAATGCCAGTCGTATTCTCAATGTAAACTCTTATTCTCTGCTATATACAAAACATTTCAAACTCATAAATCAAACTTCTTTAATCTGTACTGTAAGCTTTGCCTGCTAATGCCAAGATTTTTTGCAGCTTTTGAAATGTTATTTCCGTTTTTCTCAAGTACTTGTTGAACATAGTATTTTTCTACTTCTGTCATCTTTTCACGAAGTGTTTTTGAGCTTTCAGATAGATCACCTGTATCTTTCTGATTAATTGGTTCTTCGTCTGTAAGGTATCTACCACGAAACCATCCGGGGAGATTCTGTGTGGATATAACTGTCTCCCCCATAATTAGATTCATCGCCCCTTCTATCATATGTTCCAGCTCCCGTACATTTCCAGGCCAATCATGCTTTTGAAGCAATAATTTAACTTCTCCACTTATCCCTTTTACATCCATACTAAACAAAGCATTATATTTATCTATAAATGACTGAGTCAGCATCATAACATCTTCTTTCCTGTCACGAAGAGGTGGTATAAATAAGGTGACAACACTTAGTCGATAATATAAGTCTTTTCTTAATCGATTGTTCGCAACTGCATCAATGGGGTCCTCATTAATGGTAGCTATTATACGTACATCAACCTTTTTATCTTTCATATCCCCTACTCTTCTAATGGATTTTTCTTGAATTACTCTTAGAAGTTTTGCCTGAAGGGAAGGCTCTAACGAGTTGATTTCGTCTAACAGCAATGTGCCTCCATCAGCCTGTTCAAACAGACCAGGTCTATCTATTGCCCCGGTAAAAGCTCCCTTTTTTGTACCAAACAATAAACTTTCCATTAAGCTATCTGGTATGGCCGCACAGTTTTGAGAGATAAAAGGAGCACTTGATCGGTTACTGCCATTATGAATACTTTGAGCAAATAATTCCTTTCCAGTTCCAGTCTCCCCTACTACAAGCACAGATGATGATGTTCGTGTCGCTCTTTTTGCTTCATCCACAACGCTCTGAATCAACTTGCTTTGTCCAATAATCTGGTCAAAGGTGAATTTTTTATTTTGTTTATTGAGGACATTTTCTTTAATGACTCTTTCCAGTTGAGTTATGTCTTTTGCGATTTCAATAGCCCCAGTTATTTTTCCATTTTCTTTAATGGGAAAGGAGTTATTAATCGTGGTAATTTCTTCTCCTTTATTATTAAAATAGGTTTGTTTGATGTCTCTGGTTGTTTCCCCCATCTTTAATGCTTTAATAAGTGTACTATTCTGACTTTCTCTGAACATAAAAACATCCAACACATTTTTATCGAGTACATCCTCACTCGCCATTGATTCAATCTCCATCATTTTTTTGTTGTAAACAATTGTCTTTTCTTTTTCGTTTATTACGTGAATACCAACATCTACTTCATTAACTAGTTTTTCATATAATTTATTCATTTTAGTCAATGATTGGATGTCTTTTGCGTTATTTTTCGCCATTATATCCCATCCTTATACTTCTAGATATGTTTATTGTCATGCAATAACAGCTAACCGCAAAATTATTTATAAATAATTGTAAATATTCGAAAAAAATTTTTGCACATTTAGTTTACCTTGAAATAAAAAAAGGCACAAACACAAGTTTTTTAAGTTGGCATGCATTTTGCATATAAACCTAGTGAAAACAATTTAAGGAGGAATAGAATGAACACCTTAAGAAAATCAAACGAAATTATAAAACAAACAAAACAATATGGAGCAAATAACTATCATCCCCTTCCCATCGTTATTTCAGAAGCTGAGGGTGTCTGGGTTAAAGATCCCGAAGGAAACACCTATATGGATTTGTTAAGTGCATATTCTGCTGTAAACCAAGGTCATAGACATCCTAAAATTATAGAAGCCTTAATAGCACAGGCGAACCGTGTTACCTTAACTTCACGAGCATTCCATAATGACCAGCTTGCGCCATTTTACAAAAAGTTATATGAGATGACTGGAAAAGACATGGTTCTTCCTATGAATACAGGTGCCGAGGCAGTAGAAACAGCAATAAAAACAGTACGCCGCTGGGGTTATGAAAAAAAAGGGATACCCGAAAACAAAGCTGAGATCATTGTATGTGAAGGCAACTTCCATGGTAGAACAATGGCAGCTGTCTCCCTATCGTCTGATGAGGACGGCAAACGCAATTACGGTCCAGTCCTACCAGGAATAAAGCTAGTACCTTATGGAGATATCAATGCATTAAAAGAGGCCATCACACCAAATACAGCCGGCTTTTTACTCGAACCAATTCAAGGGGAAGCAGGAATTGTCATACCACCAGAAGGGTTCTTGAAAAAAGCATATGAAGTCTGCAAAAGTGAGAATGTCTTATTTGTTGCCGATGAAATCCAATCAGGTCTAGCTCGCACAGGTAAAATGTTTGCCTGTGACTGGGAAGATGTAAAGCCTGACATATATATTCTTGGAAAAGCACTTGGTGGTGGTGTGATGCCAATTTCCTGTGTTGCTGCAAACCAAGATATTTTAGATGTATTTACACCAGGATCACACGGTTCTACTTTCGGTGGAAATCCGCTTGCATGTGCTGTAGCACTAGCCTCGATAGAAGTAATTGAAGAGGAGAAACTAGCCGATCGCTCCTTCCAACTTGGCCAACATTTTCAAGATAAGTTAAAAGAAATTAACAACCCTGCTATTAAGGAAGTACGGGGGAAAGGGTTATTCGTCGGCGTTGAATTACATGAACCAGCACGCCCATACTGTGAAAAATTAAAAGAAGAAGGATTACTTTGTAAAGAGACCCATGAAAATGTTATCCGATTTGCGCCGCCACTTGTAATCAAGGAAGAAGATCTTGAATGGGCTATTGAAAAGATTACTAGAGTTCTATCAAATTAGAGAAGATTAAATGGATGTCAGTTATAAGAATTTGTCTTGAATTGTGGTGAAAATTAAAAAGAGGAGAGTAATCATGAAAGAAGTATTTCAACATGTCTATAGTCCTTGTGATGGTTTTGTCAAAAAGGTTTTTGTTACTCCTTCGTCTTATGTGTATGAATGGGAAAAGTTGTTTGTAATCGAAACAAATGAAAATAAAGAAGTGGAAGTCTCTATTGGGGTTAGCGGTAATATTACTTCAGTGGAAATTTCTCAAGGACAAAATGTGGAACAAAATACGATCTTAACCACACTTAGAGATGATTTTGTGATTACAGGAAGCGATTGAATTATCGGTGTTTCTGGGGAGTCATTACCTAACTCCCCTCTTCACACTTCAACAAAAATAAGAAGATCTTAGTAAGGAGAGTAAATACATGAACAATGCCTCCCAAAGTAATGAACACTATCATTCAGCAAGCTATAATGACGAATCAATAGGAAGCCATAACAGCTTATATTTTCTGAAATTTCTGATCCCTTCCTTGGTTGGTATCCTCTTATTCATGATACCGTTAAGTAATCAAGGAGAAATCACCATTCCAGTCGCTTTACTATCGAACTGGGTTCAAAGTACATTCGCCGGTGTGTTACCGATTTTTATAACGGTGACCATTATGCTAACGGCTATAATGACGATGATTACGAAAGTGCTGAAACCTGTGTGGATCGTTGAAACCCCCTTTTTAAAAGGCCTTTTTGATGTGTCCACGGTGTGGTCTTGGGCAAGAATAGTTGGTGCAGGTTTTGCTGTTTTAACCTTTTATGAAAGCGGACCCAAATTCATCTGGTCAGATGCAACGGGAGGATTACTTTTTAGTGACCTTCTCCCTGCACTGGTCACGGTGTTCTTGTTTGCTGGTTTACTTCTACCGCTCCTGTTGGATTTTGGCCTTCTCGAAATGTGTGGGGCTTTATTAACGAAATTTGTAAAGCCAATATTCACATTACCTGGTCGATCCTCCATTGATTGTTTAGCTTCCTGGTTAGGGGACGGTACAATTGGCGTTCTTTTAACCACTAAACAGTATGAAGGTGGTTTTTATACAAAAAGAGAAGCGGCTGTTATAGGAACTACATTTTCTGTTGTGTCTATTACATTCACGATTGTTGTTTTAACATTAGTTGATCTTCAACACATGTTTTTTCAATACTATCTAACAATTGTCCTTGCAGGGCTTGCTGCTGCTCTTATTTGCCCTAGGATCCCACCATTATCCAAAAAATCAAATCAATATTATGAACACGCAGACAATCAATTTGATGAAAATATCCCGGAGGACACCTCCTCATTCAAGTGGGGACTCCAACAGGCGGTTGGAAAGGCAAAAAGCACAAAATGGAGTGAGGTTATAAAAGGTGGAGTTCAAAACGTTCTGGATATGTGGTTAGGAGTCATTCCCATTGTTATGGCGATTGGGACGGTAGCGTTAATAATTGCTGAATATACACCAGTATTTGAGTTTATTGGCGCCCCGTTTATCCCTCTTCTTCATTTGCTACAGATTCCTGAAGCTGCAGAAGCAGCTCCGACCATGGTCGTTGGATTTGCAGATATGTTTCTACCAGCGGTTCTTGGAAGTGGCATTGAGAGTCCAATCACAAGATTTGTTATTGCCTGTATATCAGTTACACAACTAATTTATATGTCCGAAGTAGGTGGTCTTCTACTCGGTTCGAAACTCCCTGTAAATTTCAAAGATCTCGTCATCATTTTTCTAGAGCGAACATTCATTACACTACCCATTATTGTTCTTATGGCACATTTATTCTTCTAACTTGAAAACTAATAGATTCGGAGATGGGATTTTTAAAGCAAATAATTATCTGAGGAGGTAACAAATGATGAACAAACACCTTTCGATTATTGGCGTACCCATGGATTTAGGACAATTGCGCCGAGGGGTTGATATGGGACCTAGCGCTATTCGCTATGCAGGTATCGTTGAGCATTTAGAGCATTTGAAGTACACAATTGAGGACTTAGGGGATATTCGTATTCCACGTCCTAGTCAAAATAATGACAATAAGCTGGACAACCTTCGTAACTTAAATGAAATTACAGAGAGTAGTCATCATTTAGCTGTTACAGTTGATGAAGTGGTTGAAAAGGATAGTTTCCCACTTGTACTAGGTGGTGACCATAGCATTGCTATTGGTACATTAGCCGGTATCTCAAAACACTATAATAATTTAGGTGTTATTTGGTATGATGCGCATGCAGATTTAAATACAGGTGAAAGCTCACCATCAGGAAATATTCACGGAATGCCTTTAGCCGTTAGTCTTGGGATTGGTCACGAAAAGCTGACAAGTATTCTTGATTATTACCCTAAAATCAAACCTGAAAATATTGTGATTATCGGAGCACGCTCTTTAGATGAAGGTGAAAGAGTGCTCATCAGGGAAAAAGGGATAAAAGTATATACCATGCATGAGGTCGATCGTATGGGTATGACCCAAGTCGTGGAAGAGACAATTGATTACTTAAAGGAGAAGACAGATGGGGTACATTTAAGTTTAGATTTAGATGGATTAGATCCTAATGAAGCACCAGGGGTTGGCACTCCGGTTATGGGTGGGTTAAGCTATCGTGAGAGCCATTTAGCTATGGAAATACTGTTTCAATCAAACATCATCACATCCGCAGAGTTTATAGAAGTTAATCCTATTTTAGATGAGAAAAATAAAACCGCTAATATGACGGTTGGTTTAATAGGTTCACTATTTGGAGAGAGCTTGAAGTAAAAGGAAGAATTTAAATAAGATTACATGCAAACTTCTTCAAATTCTAATAGTTGGCACAATCAAAAAAGAAGCAGGTCACCGATAAACGGTCCCTGCTTTTTTTTTACTAATTTGATATCGACTCTCATATACTAAGCGCTATATTGCTCTTTTAATTGATTTTAAAAGTGTTATTTTGATTTGGATACTGTGCCTGCATCAGGCGCATGTACACCATGACGATAGAAATCGGCATGAATTGGATCAAGTGGTTTAACTCCACGAATTAGATCCGCTGCCTTTTCCGCTAACATCAATACAGGTGCATGAATATTCCCGTTCGTAACATAAGGCATAGCAGATGCATCAACCACTCGTAGATTTTCAGTTCCATGGACCTTCATGGTTTCCGGATCTACAACAGCCATTGGGTCCGAGTCAGGTCCCATCTTGGCTGTACAAGAAGGGTGAAGTGCAGTCTCGGCATCTTCTTTTACCCACTCTAAGATTTCCTCGTCTGTTTGAACGGTAGGACCAGGTGAAATCTCCCCTGCATTATATTTTTTCATAGCAGGCTGGGACATAATTTCACGAGTAATTCGTACCGCTTCCACCCATTCGCGTCTGTCCTGCTCAGTAGAAAGGTAGTTGTAAACCATGCTAGGGTGCTCTTTCGGATCTTTAGAACGAATTTTCAAGGATCCGCGAGCGTCAGAGTACATTGGTCCGATGTGTACTTGGAAGCCGTGGTCTGTAGGCGCTTTTTGTCCATCGTAACGTACCGCTACCGGAAGGAAGTGGAACATTAAGTTCGGATAATCAACATCCTCGTTCGAACGGACGAAACCGCCACCTTCGAAATGGTTGGTCGATGCCGGTCCTGTACGTTTGAGCATCCACTCCAAGCCAATCCAAGGCATACGCGCTTTACTTAAGTTAGGCTGTTCAGAAACAGGCTCTGGACAAGCGTGTTGGATATATACTTCAAGGTGATCCTGGAGGTTTTCTCCTACACCTGGAAGGTCGACAACTGGTTTAATGCCAAGTGAAAGAAGGTGCTCAGCATTCCCTACACCTGACAGTTGAAGGAGCTGCGGCGTATTAATCGCACCGCCTGCAAGGATAACTTCACCTGCTTCAACTTGATGTGTCTTCCCGTTTCGATAATAAGTTAATCCTTTGGCACGAGTCCCATCGAAGTCGATATGCTTAACGAAAGCACGCGTCCTTACTGTTAGGTTCTCACGGTCCATAACAGGATGAATATAAGCACGTGAAGCAGACATACGCTGACCTTTGTAGACATGCTTATCAAACGGTCCAAACCCTTCCTGACGAAAACCGTTCACATCAGGAGTCCGTGAGTAACCAGCCTCTACAGCTGAGTCAAAGAAAGATTGGAATAACGGATTTTTGGCTGGCCCGCGTTCCAATTTGACAGGCCCATCGTGACCGCGAAGCTCATCATCTGGTGATGCTAATGCATTCTCTAAGCGTTTGAAATATGGAAGACAGTGCGCAAAATCCCACGCTTCCATACCTTTGTCCGCTCCCCAGCGTTCATAGTCCATCGGGTTTCCACGTTGATAGATCATTCCGTTAATCGAACTAGAGCCTCCGAGTACCTTTCCTCGGGCATGCTTGATACGTCTTCCATTCATATATGGCTCAGGGTCAGATTCGTATTTCCAATCGTAAAGGCTTTTACCCGCAGGAAATGGTAGAGCTGCCGGCATTTGAATTAATAGATCCCATGAATAATCACTTCGTCCTGCCTCTAAAACAAGAACACTTTTTTTCCCATCTTCACTTAGACGGTTAGCAAGTACCGAACCAGCACTACCGCCCCCAACAATCACAATGTCATATGATTCACTCATGTTATGTTCCTCCTTAAATGTCGCCATTTAAAAGAAGGGATTCAAACAATTGGAAAAGCATTGTCCTAAAACCCTTCTTCATTTATCAAATTTAGTTAATAGGTTGTGTTAGTTATATAATGTTTCCTTACATCAATTCAGCAGCTTAAGATTAAGCTTGATCTTAAGAAACAAAAAATTAATAGATTTATCCGAACCAGTTCATAGGTTCAGGTTTGAAATTTTGGAATATATGCTTGGTTTGCGTATATTCTTCCATACCTAGCTTACCTAGTTCGCGTCCAATACCAGACTGTTTAAATCCTCCCCATGGGGCGTGAGGGAAATAAAGGTTGAATTCATTGATCCAAACCGTCCCCATGCGCATTTTCCCTGCACAGCGTTCAGCTTTTGCACTATCGTTTGTCCAAACACCGCCAGAAAGTCCATAGATCGAGTCATTAGCAAGCTTAACTGCCTCTTCTTCGGCACGGAATTTCTCAACCGTAATAATCGGACCAAAAGCTTCTTCTTGAACAATGTCCATGTCTGTTGTGCAGTCTGTGAAAATCGTAGGCAAGTAGAAAAATCCATTTTGTAATTCAGGATCTTCTGGGCGGCTGCCGCCAACAGCTAATGTAGCACCTTCTTTAATTCCTGTTTCTACATACTTTTCAACTTTCGCTAGGTGTTCAGCTGAAATAAGAGGACCCATTTGAGTATCTTCGTCAAACCCGCTTCCCAGCTTGAATTTTTTCACTCGTTCCACTAGCGCATTAACGAACTCATCATGAATGCTTTCTTCTACAATCAGTCTTGTACCAGCAGAACAAATTTGTCCTGCGTGGAAAAATACTCCATTTAACGCTTGATCGACAGCGATATCAAAGTCTGCATCAGCAAAAATGATATTCGGGTTCTTCCCGCCTAGCTCAAGGGCCAGATTCTTCACGTTCGTGCTTGCAGATTCCATGATTTTCTTCCCTGTAACAATTCCGCCTGTAAATGAAATTAGGTCTACATCGTCATGACTAGATAGAACCGAACCAACTGTATGACCTGCACCCAGAACAAGGTTAGCAACACCAGCAGGTACTCCCGCTTCTTCGATCAGTTCAAATACTTTTATAGTCGTAAGTGGTGTTATTTCACTTGGCTTCATGATTAACGTATTTCCAGTGGCAAGCGCTGGAGCTAGTTTCCAAGACGCTTGAAGTAAAGGATAGTTCCAAGGTGTAATTTGACCACAAACACCAACTGGTTCGCGAACCACTTTACTGCTAGAGTTTGGCACTGGAGAATCAATGATCTCGCCACCATCTTTATCTGCAAGTTCTCCATAATAACGGAATACTCCAGCGATATCATCCATATCTCCACGGCTCTCTTCTACTGTCTTGCCAGTGTCTAATGATTCTAAATAAGCAAGTTCTTCTTTGTCTCTTTCTATTAATTCAGCAATTTTTCTTACGATAGTCCCTCGCTCAGTTGCCGGGGTAAAAGCCCAGTCTCCATGATCAAATGCTTCTCTTGCTGCAGCGATTGCTGCTTTTGCATCTGATTCATCACCTTCTGGAACAGTAGCTATAACTTCTTGGTTAAAGGGATTAATAATATCGCGCGTATTCCCTGAATTTGCGTCTACCCATTTACCATTCACGTATTGTTGTAATTTAAGATCCAAGTCAATCAACTCCATTTTTGAATCGAATTAATTTTATTAAGTATTTATTTAACATTCTTAACGCTAACACGTCTTTTTAAAGCTGTCAAAATTTATTCAGATATAGAGTAAAAAATGAATTTTTAAACATAAATGTCTATAATAGTAGGAAATTAGCCAATTTTAATGTATGAATTTACAATCTTATATTTGACATTTTCACTGAAGACGTTACCATGAGGTAGGTAAAGAAAATTTGATAAATATTTAACAAAGTTTATTTCTCTTTATAAAAGGAGCGACAATATGAGTGAATCTATTGAGCAATCCCGATCCAAAATAGAAGAAGCCAAAAATAAAGTCATTGGCTCCATTGCTGAAACTATGGATTTATATGGAGTAACTCCAGCTGCTGCAAATTTATATGCGACAATGTACTTTAAAGATCAAATGACACTCGATGAAATGCGTGAGGAACTCGGAATGAGTAAACCGAGTATGAGTACCAGTGTCCGCAGGCTCCAAGAGATAAAAATGGTGAAAAAAACATTCACCCCCGGTTTTAGAAAGCATACTTATGTAGCTGAGAAAGATTTCTTCCGTTCATTCATGGGGTTTTATTGTCAGATGTGGGAACGCGAAGCGAACATGAATTTGGACGCTATTGAGGAAGCACAAGAAGATTTCATAGATGTCATAAAAGATTCCACAAGTACACCAGAGATTGTTGCAACAGCAAAGAAATATTATGACCAATTAGAAGAATCTAAAACTTACTATCACTGGTTAAATGACTTAGCTGAAAGTATAAGAAACGGTAAGATATTTGAATTTTTACCGACAGATCAACAAGATTAAGTTAAAAGTTCTTATTAGGTAGTCTATGGCAGAGAAACTGTAGACTACCTAGTCATAACAATGTCACACTCTTACACAAAAAGAGGTGGCTCCATTTCGCACTAACGTTAAATAAATTCTTAATACATTTAATATTGATGATGTATTGGAATAAATATAAAAAAGGAGAGTTTATAAAATGAACATGGGGAAAAAAGGACTTAGTTTTATTTTGGCGACCCTAATGGTTGCTGTACTCACTGCATGCGGAAGCACTAGTGGGGAATCAGAGGAAAAGGATCCAAAACTAACAATTGGTCAAATTAATTGGGCCGAAAATATTGCAGTAACAAATATGTGGAAAGTCATTTTAGAAGATAAAGGTTATGACGTCGAGTTAAACAATTTGAACATGGGTACAACTATGAAAGCGTTAGAAAATGGCGAATTAGATGCTAGCTTAGAAGTCTGGTTACCGGTTCAGGATGCTAACTATTTGAAAGAATATAAAGATACAGTTAATTTCTCAGAAGCTACTTGGTATGATAAAGCAAAAGTAGGACTTGTTGTTCCATCTTATATGGAAGAAGTAAATAGCATAAAAGACTTGAATGAACATAAAGAAAAGTTCGAAGGCGAAATTATTGGATTTGACCCTGGCGCAGGTACGATGGAAGTAACGCAACAATTAATTAAAGACTATAATCTTGATTATGAATTACTCTCAAGCTCTGAACCTGCAATGTTAGCTGAAATTGGTAAAGCAGTAGAAAAGAAAGAACCAATCGTAGCACCACTTTGGAGCCCGCACTGGGTATTCTCCAAATATGACTTGAAGTTCCTGGAAGATCCACAAAAAACATTCGGTGGTGTAGAAAAAATTCACCACGCAACAAGACAAAAATTTTCAGAGGATTTTCCAAAAGTGAGTCAATGGTTTAAAAATTGGAAGATGAATGACAAACAAATTGGTGAGCTTATTAGCTATGTAGAAAATAGCGAAGAGCCTATTAACGGAGCTAAGAAATGGGTTGAAGAAAACCAAAAATTGATTAATGAATGGGTAAAATAGAAGCATTGAACTAAGGAATAAAGAAGTTAGTCTCCCATTATTGTGGAGGCTAGCTTCTTTTAAACAATTATGTTGGTAATTGGTGGTGTAATCATACAAAAAAAGTCAATGTTACAAAAGCCATGGATCTACAAGGTAGGCATCGTTCTTATTGTTTCTTCTATTCTCATATGGGTGCTCTCACCCATTGCAATCCCTTTGTTACCACTTACTAATGAAGTAAAGGTTATTAGTATCACAAGTAGTCTTATTATTGGAGAAGTTATCTTTTGGATTGGCGCCTTGATGGTAGGAAAAGAAGTTGCAAATAAATTTAGAAAATCTTTAAACCCTATAAACTGGAGAAAGAACTATTCTCAAAAGCAACGTGACAATGAAAAGTAAACTTGAGAGCAAAGAAATAGACTACTTTCTATATAGAAAGTAGTCTATTTAATTTGATAGTTTAATCCATATAGGAGGAAAAGGTAATCAAGACCTTACATCATGTCGACTAAATCCAGGTTTTACTGCATTCTTTCTGTAAAATCTTTAACGGGATTTTACCGGTTTTTACTGGATTCCGTTAGCAAAATGTTAACAATAAAAGAGGATAGCTTTTGGCATATAGTCTCCACCGTACTATTGCTCTAATGCTGCTACCCCGAAGCCCCCTGCTCCAGAATGAGTCGAAATCATACCACCCGCTTGGATCCATCGTATATTGTGGAACCCGTTTTCTTTTCCAACCTCATCCATCCGCTGCTTGATACTTTGATCAAGCCCTATTGGGTAGATAAAATAAAGCTTCTTTCTATCGATGTTAAATTCATTTAAGTAATCACTCAAGAGTTTTTCAGTAGCTCCGAACCGTCTCTATGTTATACAGAATGGATGGAGAGATTCTTAAGTAAACCTGTTCCTTCGTCTCCAACAACTTCAATTATTGACACGATACCCCCTTTTATATCTGTTCACAAGCCTAATATTAAAAATTTTCTAGAAATTAGTTGCATTTCCAACTCCTCCAACGTAAACTATAACTGTACCATAACAGTAAACAGTTGTTGCAATCTGTTATATAAAAGGAGGGGATGAATAGTGAACAACTCAAAACAGACGCGTACGGTTTCCTGTCCTCAATGCGGTTCAGAAGTAAAAGCACAGGCCTATACGTACATGATGGAATGTAACCGTTGTCTATCTAAGAAAGATGAGTAAAGATAGAGGTTTCTGTTCTATATCAGTTCCGGTAAATTCTTTATTAATAACAAAGGTGGCGGTTATGTGGGAACGAAGACGAGTAACTGGTTGGTAGATGGAGAAAACTCTTCTTCATTTGCAGAAATATTAACTCCCGAAGCTTTAGATTTCCTTGAGCAACTTCATCAACGGTTTAACCCCAGAAGATTAGAACTATTATCCCAACGTGCAAAGATCCAAAAACATTTGAACCAAGGATTGAAACCTTCCTTTCCAAAAGAAACAGCCCACATTCGAGAATCTGAGTGGCGTATCCACCCCCTTCCACATGACTTACAGGATCGTCGAGTGGAAATTACAGGACCTGTGGACCGGAAAATGGTCATCAACGGATTGAACTCCGGTGCTAAAGTGTTCATGGCTGATTTTGAAGATGCCAATTCTCCAACTTGGAGCAATACCATCCAAGGACAAATTAACTTAAGAGATGCCATAAGAAGAACGATCAACTTTCAAAATGAGAAAGGAAAAACCTACGCATTAAACGAGGAAACGGCTACCTTAATGGTTCGTCCAAGAGGGTGGCATCTTGAAGAAAAACATTTAACCTTAAATGGAGAAAAAGCTTCTGCGAGTTTAATAGATTTTGGACTTTATTTCTTTCATAATGTAAAACCGCTTTTAGAGAAAGAATCTGGGCCGTACTTTTATCTGCCTAAATTAGAGAACCATTTAGAGGCAAGGCTTTGGAATGATATATTCCTATTTTCACAAGACGCGTTAAATATCCCGAGAGGAACCATTAAAGCGACAGTCTTAGTAGAAACGATTCTGGCAGCATTTGAAATGGATGAAATACTTTATGAACTGAAGGAGCACTCGGCTGGTATGAACTGTGGGCGATGGGATTACATCTTCAGTTATCTGAAGAAATTCCGAAATGACCCAGCTGTTATTCTCCCCGATCGCTCGGAAGTAACGATGACGAGCCCTTTTATGAGAGCCTACTCTCTCCTGACAATTCAGACGTGTCACCGTAGAGGTGCTCCGGCCATTGGCGGTATGGCAGCGCAAATTCCTGTTAAGAATGACGAACAAAGAAACAAAGATGCCTTTGAAAAAGTAAAATCGGATAAACTCCGGGAAGTGTCTGACGGCCACGATGGCACATGGGTCGCACACCCTGCGATGGTTGAAACAGCTCTCGAGGTATTTAACGAGAACATGCGGACACCTAACCAGATCAATCGGTTAATTACCAATCTCCACATCACAGAAGACCAATTGCTTGAAGTACCCAAAGGATCCATAACGGAAGCTGGTGTACGAACGAACATCAATGTTGGCATTCAATACACGGCATCGTGGCTTGAAGGTAGAGGCGCAGCTCCTATTCACAACCTGATGGAAGACGCAGCAACAGCAGAAATTTCACGTGCCCAGCTTTGGCAATGGATTCGTCATCCTAAGGGAATCTTGAATGATGGCAGGAAAGTCACGTTTGAAATGTTTGAGCAATGGAAGCAGGAAGAAATGGAAGCCATTCAACAGGAAGTTGGGGTTCAAGCTTTTGAGAGTGGACCTTATAAACAGGCAGAAGCCTTATTTGAAAAATTGATTGGTGATGATAATTTTGCTGAGTTTTTAACAATCGATGCGTATGAGCATTTATCTTAAAGGGGGAAACGAAAATGACAAATGAACGTACTGAAAAGTTGCGCCAGTCATGGAAGGATGAAAATCGTTGGGGATCTGTTACACGCCCATATGATGCAGAGGATGTTATTAAACTAAGAGGATCTATGGATATTGATTATACGCTCGCTGACAAAGGGGCAAAAAAACTTTGGCGTCTTTTGCATGAAGAAAACTACGTTCACGCACTTGGGGCACTGACAGGAAACCAGGCGATGCAGCAAGTGAAAGCTGGACTGAAAGCGATCTACCTTAGTGGCTGGCAAGTAGCCGCTGATGCGAACCTTTCTGGTCACATGTATCCTGACCAAAGCCTCTATCCTGCAAACAGTGTGCCTCAAGTTGTAAAGCGAATCAACCAAGCTCTCCAACGTGCCGATCAAATCCATCATATGGAGGGCAAGAACGACATCGATTGGTTTGCTCCCATTGTTGCAGATGCAGAAGCTGGATTTGGAGGTCAATTAAATGTGTTTGAGCTGATGAAAGGTATGATAGAGTCCGGTGCCTCAGCTGTTCACTTTGAAGATCAGCTCTCTTCTGAGAAGAAATGCGGACACTTAGGTGGAAAAGTGTTACTACCTACTCAGACTGCCGTCAGAAATTTGATTTCTGCACGACTTGCAGCGGATGTAATGGGCGTTCCGACGGTCATTATCGCCCGTACAGATGCAAACGCTGCAGACTTAATTACGAGTGATATCGATCCTGCTGATGCCCCATTCCTTACTGGTAAACGAACAGCTGAAGGCTTTTACAAGACGCGCGCAGGACTGGATCAAGCAATTGCACGTGGACTTTCCTATGCCCCTTATGCTGACTTAGTCTGGTGCGAAACCTCTGAACCAAATTTAGAAGAGGCGAAACAGTTTGCAGAAGCTATCCATGAACAGTATCCGGGTAAACTACTCGCATACAACTGCTCCCCATCTTTCAATTGGAAGAAGAAATTAAATGATGAAACCATTGCTCAATTCCAGCAAGAGCTGAGCAAGATGGGCTACAAATTCCAGTTTGTTACATTAGCAGGTTTCCATGCGTTGAATCATAGTATGTTCGAATTATCCAGACATTACAAGGACAGAGGCATGGAAGCCTACTCTGAGTTGCAGCAGGCAGAGTTTGCAAGTGAAAAAGACGGCTATTCAGCAACACGCCACCAGCGAGAAGTAGGGACGGGGTATTTTGATGAAGTTGCTCAACTTATTTCTGGCGGGACCTCTTCAACCGTTGCATTGAAAGGATCTACGGAAGAAGAGCAGTTTACAGAAGAGAAAATTCATTCTTCTTAAGTTCAATCATATCTTAGATGCCTCCCTTTTTGGGGGGCTTTTTTGTTTACTTTTCTTGATTTATGGCGACATAAATACTAGGGACTTCAGAATCGAACTTATTTTGCTAAATGTAATAGCTTTTAGCGTGCATGACCTGAGCTAATTTATATACCTTGTGATACGATGTGTAAAGTTAACACTTTGAACCAGAACGGAGCATCCAAAATGGTGCAAATTGCCAAAAGAGGTTATACCTTTTTTATAAGTTTATATGTAGTTATGCATTTTATTGTTTATTTCTCAGGTGGAGAATTGCTTTCAACATTTCTTTCCTTATTCGGTTTGACTGCTTTTCTACTCGGTTATTTCTTCTTACCTTTGAAACAGGCAAGTATATCAATTTTACTTCTTATAATCGCATTGATGATTCACGTTGCAGCAGGTACTTCTCTTGTAGAAGGGATCATATCTGGATTCGCTGTGATGAGTGGACTGATCGCTATCTTACTGATCGTCCCTATAATTAGTTGGGTATTAGAAGAGAAACCATACATTCAGTCTGTCATTAACTTCGCTCAAAACTTACTTAATACGAGCCGTAAGTTTTATTTTGGGATGATGGTTATAACGCAAATTATTTCTTATTTCTTGTTATTCGGTTCGATCCCTATGGTATATGGAATGATCAATGAATTTTTACACAATCAAAAAGGAGAAGTATGGGAGAATTATAAAGGAACAGCCTTACTCCGTGCGTTCTCCTTAACAACGATGTGGGTGGTTAGCATACCGAGCTTTATTTTTGCCGTTCATGCGCTTAATGCTTCGTTAGCGTTAGCCATTTTACAAGGCTTTGTCATCTCCTTCGCCGGTATCTTATTATCTGTCCTCTTCTCCTATTTTCAAGAACGTCATTACGGCGTAGATCTTACCGCAGGTATCCAAGGGGAACTAGCTAAGATTACAGAGGAAAAGAAACAAGATACAAAAGGCAATCGCGATGCCCTCGAATTCGGATTTCTATTTGTGACATTGTTCGGTTCGATCTTTTTTCTAAACGCGATATGGGACGCAAATTTATTGCTAATTATCCCTATTGTCATTGTAGCGTGGGTCATCCTTTATTTTATCGTCCGAAAAAGAACCAGTGTTATTTTGGAGAATGGAAAAGCTTATTTTGCAAAAAGTGTCCCAAGCAAAGCCCAACAGTTCTCCATACTCCTAGCAGCTGGATTTTTAATCAATGCTGTAAATCAATCGGGCTATGGAAAATATATAATTGACGGTCTCTTTTATGTGACTGAAGCATTACCATTCTTAAACTTCTTATGGGTACTTCCTTTTGTCGTGATCCTATTAGGTTTTATTGGACTTGGACCACTGACCGTTATTGTACTCGTATCAGGGATCCTACAAGGAGTAGATTTGCCCTATCCACCAGAAATTATCGTTTTGGGGATTACCTCAGGGAGTGTGATTTCGATTATGTTATCTCCCCTGATTTTACCATCGATCATTTTAAGTTCGTTGAACCGAATCAGCATAGTCAAGAACGGTTTGTTATTTAACTATAAATACGCCATTGCCTTTTATCTAATGGTTCAGGTGTATCTTCAACTATTTGTTCTATTTTTCTTATAAAAAAGATGGTGAGCATTTGCTCGCCATCTTTTTTATCTGGGAATGACCACTTCATGCACACAATTCCCTGCGCAAACTAAACAAGGTACAGGAGTCTTTTGATAACGTATTCGAAGCACTTCAAACGACAGAGCACTCGTCCGAACGGATCATCGCTTCCAGTGAACAGTTCATTGAAGAGATGGATGCTTTGAATGAAAGCGTTCGGAAGAAATTATCTCAGACCAAGCCCAGTAATCAGACGCAAAGAGCGCTTCATGACTGAAGCGCTCTTTTAACAGGGACGGTTTTAGTGAAATAATAAACAAGAGAACCCATCACTATTTTATTTAAATAAAAGCATTGAAGTAAGGGATAAAGAAGTTAGTCTCTCTATTGTGGAGGCTAGCTTATTTTGTTTGCTCAAAATATCCCAAACAATAAGTTATCTCGTATTTTCATCAAATTTGACAGTATCTTTTAACTCATTGTCTTCATCTATTGTATGACTACTGGCCATTTTTTTCACAAACTCCTTAACGGTTTTGACGCTCATACCAGACTCCCAATATTCCGCAACTTCAGGTGTCACTTTGACTAGGATCACATCCGAATTATCAGCAGATATGTTCAGCACTTTCTCGACAATTTTATTCCAGAACTCTTTCTTTTTCTCGTCATCTTGAACAAATTCAGCAGTGCCACTAATCGAAACATAGGATTTACCTGCGTATGCTAGGTTGACGGCAGAATTATAGTTGATATCTCTATATTTCTCTGTATCTTTTTCTGTAATAAACCAAATCTCTTCTTTATCCATTGCTACTTCTTGCGTATGCATCGGTCGGGACATCAGCTTGCCTTCTGGGGACACCGTGGTCAGCATCGCCACTTTCTCATCTTTAATCAAGTCTTTAATTTTCTTGATGGTTTCTTGATTTTCTGAGGTTTGGTTAGACATTAATGTTTCCTCTCCTTTTGTTCTTAAGAAATTACTTTTCTCTTTTCCAAAAGAATACCTCTATCTCATCTTTTTGTTCCTTTTCCCGAATAGATAGAACATCACACTATGTATAACTCTTTTCATCATTAAAAAAGCTTCTCACTAGGTCGCGACCTAATGAGAAGCTTTTTAATTTATTCATGGATAAGGGGGATGATTACATCATGCCGCCCCTATGGTGAGAGTGTGTAATATCTTTAACGGTGTATGCGTACAGTGCGGTAAATCAACGTTTTGAATATTGTTGGCTGTAACATCTTTAACAGGAATTTATCGTTTTTTACTGGATTGCGTTAGCAAAATGTTAGCATTTTAGCTCCTTGAAAAGTGGAATTTGTTCTATCTACACACACAACTTGGGTTGTTTGGTGATTGCAAAATTAAAGATGTAGTAATATTTACCTTTTTCGTTATTGCTTACTAATAATTAATCGTGGTGATTAAAAGTCAAAAACAGGACATGTATGATTTGGATTCGTTAAGGCTATGTAATAAATTTATGTAAAACCTCTAGAACTTCTTCACAATTCCTCGAAATATTTATTATTCAGTCACCATTAAAAAGAAAAAGTTGTGGTTAATATAATCAACAATCCCGTGTACCCCATTATCCTCATCTAAAATTTATAGAAAAACCACCAAGAAGTTTTTTGAACTCATCTACATACCTAGATTGAAGAATTTTACTTGGAGAATGATTAGAATAATCAATATGGTTAATAAAGTCAAACTCTTTTTTGTCATACTTTCCAATTTCTTCACTTTTCAAGGTGGTTGTTAATATTATTTGAGTATCCAATTTTTTAAATAAATCTAAAATAACTTTTTCTTTTTTAGTCGATAAATCTTCTGCACGGAATGAATCAACAACAATTGGATAATCATGTTTTAGTATTTTGGCTAGAGAATAAACTTTAACTAAATGATAAATAGTTTGTTCACTGCCAGAATAAGTTTCTGTTTTTTTAGTAAAGATATTATCGAACTCTATATTACCTAAAGGATCAACTGAATTATAACTTTCATTCATTGTGCTTAGAATCGAATAATAGAGGTTGTTTTGTTCTTCTTTAACACCTTCTATGTCATTTGAAGCTTCTTTCTTTTGATTTTCTAATTTTTTTAAATCATCTTCGATAGAGTTTAATTTGTTTTCAGCGTCTGAAACACTAAGCACATCATCTTTATATGCAACTAATGATTCTAATGATATTTCCTCAACAGATAATAGTTCTTTAAGTTTAGATTGTTCCTTATTAATTAATAAAGTTATACGTTCAACTTCTTCTTGATAATCCTGAATTTTATTATTAAGAGACTCCAGAATTTGCTTTCGTATTTCTGGTGTTGATATATCAAAAGAATACTTTTGCTTAGTGGTAGCTTTGTAACCAATATGGTTGGATCCACATTCTAAACATACCAATTCACCGGATTCTAAATTTCTATTTAAAGAATTTAACTCTTTAATCGTTATTTCGCATTTAAATTTTCTATTTATATTTTTATTACGGTCTTTATTTAATTCTGTTAATTTCCCCTTAACTTTTTCAATTTTTTTTAGACTATCTTTAAAATTTATTCTGTCATTAGTGCTGCTTAAATATGCTATAGGTTTCTTCTGAGATTTCAAAATTTTTGATTGTTTCAATAGAAGCTTCTTCTCATCTTTTAAATTCGAAATTTTCTGTCTAATGTTTTTAATATTATCGATATCCACAATATCATTCTTTATTCCAGCTAGTGAATAAAGCATATTTTTGAAATCTTCTTTATTGTACAATCCTTTATTTGCGATATTAGAAGTATCTTTTTTGTCTTGTCCTACAAAAAATACTTGTAAGTAAAGTTCTGGATCAACTATTCGTTTGAAATCATTTTTAGTTATAATTGGCAATGAACTTATATTTTTATGCCAATACCGCTTCAATTCGGAAACATTTTCAAAAATTATCAAAGATTCATTAAATTGAATAAAAAATAAATCCTTGTTTCTACATATTTTATATATAATATCGTTATGAAGAAATTCAACTATATAATAATAATTAGTATAATTAAATGTTGATGGGAATACAGGATTATTGCCTAGTGCGTACATCATACCTTGAATTAATATTGTCTTCCCTCGGTTGTTATCATCACTAGAAATAATATTCATTTTATCCGAAAATCTGTTTTCAATAAATGCTTCATGTTCATTACCTATAGCAACTTTTTTTATTAGCATTATTCAATACCGTCCTTAATTAAAGAAATAAAATACTTTAATGAAATAACCTCAAAATCGTAACACTGATCGACTTTATCATGATTTAACTTTTCATAAAGCATATTTACATTATCATCAGGATTATGAACTATTGTTGAATAAATATTTTCAAATAAGCTCCAAAAACTATCTGCATTATTTTTATTAAACAAAGCTTTAGACAATGCCAATTGGCTTTCTAGGATCACATCTTTTTTCCTTTCATCTGGTACACTATTTAAAATAATATAAAAGGATAAAGGAACTCCTTTATCAAAAAGATTTCTGTTAATAATTCGAGAAATAGTTAATAATCTAATCTCTCCAGTAGTCAGATGCCGAAAATGGTTTAACGCTTCATGAGTTGTTTCAATGGTAATACTCTCCACGACACTGGCATATTTTTTACTTGCTTGTTTATCTCTAATCTCATTAAAAATAGTATTTAATATTTCTTCATTAGGAATTAACTTTGTATGGGTCTTAATAATAGATTTTACATATTCATGGGGCTTTTTATCATCAACAACAAATTGAACTTTACACAAAAATTCATCTAGCTCTTTATCGTTAATGTTTTTATTATCTATATAACTTTTATCATAGCACTCTTCTAATAATCCTTGTTTCATTTTTTTATATGCGCTTGGTGTAATATTTTTGATATCAAAAATATTTTTACTTTGATCGGTCCTGACAGTAGTTGACACCCCTCCTAAAAATAATACAAAACAATCGAATTCAAAATCACTTGTATGATTTTTAAATAAAGTAACTAGTTCTTTTCCTAGTGCTTTAGGTGAAGAATTCTTTGCCCCTTTAGATTGAATGTCCCACATTTTTCTGCCAGTTCTATTCATTCCTGTTAAATCGTTAAAAAAGTCCACAACATAATAATAGACTTCAGAACTATCAACCCTAAAGTTCATCAAGTATAACAGTGCCTTCGTCTCATATTCAGCACCAGCCGGTCTAAGTTTCTCAGAAGACTTGATCGTATATGGCATAGATAAAATCCTCTCAACAAGTATATTATTTCTATTAAGACATATATAAAAGTTTATAGGTTAATTTGGAAAAATAAGTAATGTTTAATTGGTTGAATAAGAGAATAGATAGAAATTAACCTTTTTTATTTTTTAAGTACTTCTTTTTATAGTACTCAACCTCTTGCTCAAGCCTAGCCACTTTCTTTTTCAACTCATATATTTCTTCTGCTTGATTATTAAAAATAGTATTCAATTCGCTTTCTACTTTTGTTATTAGGCTCTTCTTATTAGTTTCCAAACTTTGATCAATTTCATCTTTTATCTTTTGATTATTCTTTAATTCTTCTCTAATGTTTTTTGCCTTTGAAGGCTGTTGAATTTCCATTAAAGGTAAAGTTAGTTCATTTCTATATAGTACATGTACTTGATGTAGTGCTCTTGTTACTGCTACGTATAATAGTTTTCGTGAATAATATGAGTCTTCATACACGTCCCTTGAAGCATTTGCAATAATTACTGAATCATACTCAAAACCTTTTGTAAGATATACTGGACTAATAATAATACCTCCAGTTATCTCTTTGGAAGATTCACCAACTAACTCTACATTTTTGATTTTGTGTTTTAGTCCACTGTAGAGGGCAAACGCCTCTTCCCAATCTTTTGTGATGATAGCTATGCTCTCAAAAGATTGCTCATCTAGGTCATTACATAAACTTATTATTTGATCTAATTGGTTATTCATCGAATTAAATTTGTGGTGTCTTGGTTTAGGACCTTCACGACCAATTGGATTGGATAGTGTATATCTATCTTGACTATATGGTTTTAATATTTGATTCGCATAATTTACAATCTCTAGTGTTGAGCGATATATTGTGCTTAATTCAATATATTCATATTCATCCTTGGCATCACCTTGTAATGAAGCAAATGCTGTATCCCAATTATCTATTCCTCTTGGAGAAAATATGCCTTGTCCCAAGTCTCCGAGTAGTGTCATTCTAGAATTTTTAACTACTTGCTGAATCATAAAAATATGGAAAGGACTATAATCTTGAATCTCATCTACTAAAACATAATCATAGCCTTCCTGAGTAGGTTGACTTTGATTCTTCCTTTTATGTAGAATACCAATTCCCTCAAAATATTTTTGTTGAATAAACAGTAAAGCAGGTAAATCGTCATACGTTACTAATTTTTTTGATTTATTGATTTTGTTATTCTCAACAATAAGTTCAGCTTTTTCCTCTACCATAATCGCCTTCATTACTTCTATGTTTGTGCAAAAATCAAAATATATTTCAAATACACTTGGGATTTTCCACGACTTATCCAATTTCAAAATTTCTTTATCAATTAACCTTTCGTATCCTCTGTCGTCAAATCCCCAGTCTTTTTTTCCTTGTTTTGATTTAGATTCCTGTTTAATAGTTTTTAATACTCGTTCTTTAGCTACTTTAAAAGAGGAGTTTTCTATATAATCCTTTGCTAATTTATGAATTCTCTCTAAAGTAAAAGTAAAATTCACATCATCAAACTCAATGTTTATACCTTCTTTTGGTAGATACTTTTCAAGGAAATCACTTGTTTCTAAGAAATCATTAAGCTTATTTTTATATTCAATGCTACCTTTTTCCTTTATAGATAGATATTCAGAATCATCCTCCATATTTTGCTTAAAATAATGGAAATAATCTTTCATATTGAATTTATTTTTCTTAAAAGGCAACCTGTTTATGCAATATTCTTCAAAAGTTGATTGGTTTACCTTATTGATATCCGGAGATATATCTTTAATGTAGTTTAAGTACATGTTATTAGGGGCCATTATTAATATCTTATCTGGATTTATATTTTTATGCTCGTATAGTAAATAAGAAATTCGGTGGAGTGCTATGACTGTTTTTCCACTCCCGGCAGATCCTTGAATGAATATCGGTACTGATATATTCTTCCTCATAACTAAATCTTGCTCGGCTTGTATTGTCTCCCAAATTTCTGACAACTTTTCTTTTGCATTATCATTCAGCCTTTTTTCTAATACAGGATCAAAATAACCTTTTTCCTCATCCCACTTTAAGTCATGGAAATTTATAAACTCACCATTTTCACTTTCTATTTGTCTTTTTAAATTTACAGTGACTTCCCCTAATTTATCATGGCTTAAATCACCAATTTTTGATTGATTGTATATAGCTCCAAAAGCTGAAAGAATATGGTACACTCGAATATCATTATCATCTGCCATACCATTTCTTCCTATATATACAGTTTCTTTATCCCCTTCTTCATTCAAAATATCCAGCCTACCAAAATAAGGCTTTTTTGTTTGCTCCTCTAAAATTGGTTTTTTCACTTCCCTATCTTTTGTTCTAAGAGCTCTATTAGTAGATATTGTGATTCCTGCTTGGTAATCTGTATTTTTTTTAGCTTCTATGTTTTCTAAGTCCTTCTGGGCAATTTCTTTTGTATCTTCAAAATATTTAGTTTCAAATTCAGAAGAACGTGGGAATTGACTATAATTAATGTGTGCACTTTTAGTACATAAACCTGGCTTAAAAGGGAATAAACCTTTCGTCTTACCTTCTTTACTCAACCTTATCACCACCTAGTTATTCTCTTAACTCAATGACAAAATTAACGTTTCCTTTATTCCAAAATTCGACAAACCATCACGACTTCCTTCCCAATTTATGATTTTTTATATGAGAAATTTGATTACTACATTAAAAAATGACTCCGGCTAAATGTCGGAGTCATCTCTTATAAACTTAGTTCTACTTTATGAAGCTTTCATTTGTCTTAGTTACAATATCTACTTATTTTAGTTCTATTATGTAATTCCTAATTAAATCAGTAAGCACACTTCCACAAAACTTCGAAATTTATTGTATTCTTATGAATGAAGAATATTATTACTAATTATCCGCTAGTATTACCAATGCCCATAATTCTCTAATATGATTTTAAATGTTGGAAAGTATTATTCTTTCTGTAGAATTCGAATTACTAGAGATAGAGCCCAAGGTTTGTGGTTAGTCACCATTGGTAAAATTAAAGGCACCTAAAATAATATTAAGTGCCTTCAATTGAACTAGTGCCAAATATAATTCATGCTCCAGAAATCTCTTCAGAATTTCTATTTATCTCATCGATAATCCCAATAATCCTATGGGCATCATCCATATTATCTTTAAACAATTCAACTATGCTTCCTACTGACTTAAACGGATCCTGTTGTAAAACTTTTTTATCCATTACCCCATTTCTTACAACATAGTCCACAATAAGCTTAACAAATCTACTTTGTTGAATATTGAGATTTTCAGTAGATAAAAACTCGGAAAATGCATCATTGGCAGCTTGTGGGTCTAATCCAACTACTTGCCTCACAAGTTTTGTTACAGGGGTATCCCCAAAGTCCTTTTTATAGTCTTCTTTTGTACCCAATTCATTCCAAAGAATATCTTCTAAGGACTTTAAATCTTGATCCGTTAACTGCTTGTTATTTCTTAACTTATGAATCGCTAACTGATCTCTGTGTTGCTGAAGATAATGGTGAACTTTTTTCTTATAATTTTGCAAATCGTTCGCATGGAAGATTGGACCGCTCTCTTTCACTTCAAGTACTTGGTCTTTGAAGTTGGTAAAGTACATTTTCTGCTTTTCTTTTTCAATAAACTTGATAAGATCACGCAATGCTTCACGTACACTTTCAAGTTCAAAGATGTCGGCACTCTCCCAAAACTCTTCTGTTAGAACCTTATTTATAATAGGCTGTTGTTCAACCACTTGAGGAATTGTTCCTAACTTAGATAATGCTTCTGCAGTTGTAACAACGCTACGAATAGGCTTAGTAGCATTTTTTGTTTGTAATTTAGCTAACTCAATTGTGTACAATACTAGGTCAAAGCGTTTGGCAAATTCGTCATCATTAAATGGAACAATAATAGGTGATATATGTTCTTTTATTTCATTTACGTTCATTACGGTTAAAGAGTTCAAGTTATCTTTATTTTTATATTTATGAACATGTTGTAGATGTTGGCGAACCCGGAAATTTTCATCATCTAATGCATTAATATCTGCAAAGACATCATTAATAATTTCGTTACGATGTGATATATAATCTTCTGTTTGATATTCCATCCCCTGAAGCTCTTTGATAATTTCAAGCTTTGAATTAAATAGCTTTTCCGTCAAACTTTCAGTCGCTTTCGCTTCCATACCTTTGGGGTTCTCTCTAAAAAATTCAAAATTACCGCAATAATCAAAAATTAGAAAGTGTGTTTTATCCTGTCCTACACCCAACAGATCTGGGCATAACCGTGTTCCTCGACCAATCATTTGCCAGAACTTTGATTTTGAGCGGACTTTCTTAAAGAACACTAAGTTTACAACTTCGGGAATATCTACACCAGTATCAAGCATATCAACTGACACAGCTATCTGTGGCATCTTTTCCTGTGTAGAAAAATCTTCAATTAATGATTGGTAATAGTTCACACTATAGTCGATGACTTTGGCAAATTCCCCACCATATTCAGGGAATAGTGCATCAAATCTTTCAACTATCTTCAGCGCATGTTGATGATTTTTAGCAAAGACAATAGTTTTGCCAAGTTTGTCTCCACCTTCAACATGAATTCCCTTTTCCATTAAATTTTTAAGAACGGTATCAATAGTGTCAGCATTAAATAACCACTCATTTAAGGCTCCGCTATCAATATCCTCTCCTACTTCATCCTCAAACGTTTCTTCATATAATTCTTTCTCTTCATCTGATAAATCATCATAACGAATACCTTCTTCGAGGAATTTCATTTTTGTTTCAATTGTTCTGTAATCCACCAGATATTCATCTTCAACAGCTTTCTCTAACTCGTAAGCATATGTTGGCGCACCACTTTCAAGGTTAAATACATCATACGTATTTTTATCAATTTCATCCTTTGGAGTTGCAGTCAATCCTAGAAGCATGCCATCAAAGTAATTAAAGATTGAACGGTATTTTTTATAGATACTTCTATGGGACTCATCTACAATAATTAAGTCAAAATGACCTATAGTAAATAACTTCTTGCCATCTTTCCGTTTTACCTCATCAATGGCATTCATCATCGTTGGATAAGTTGAGAAGACCATCCGACTTTCATCGGGATTCTCTTTGTTATCTAAGAGATTACATAACGATAAGCTTGGCAAAAGGTTATTAAAATTTTTCTTCGCCTGAAGTAGAAGGGTCTTACGATCTGCTAGAAACAAAACGTTCTTAACCCAGTTATGTCGAGAAAGAACATCCACAATAGAAATTGCTGTTCTTGTTTTCCCGCTACCTGTTGCCATAACTAAAAGCATCTTTCGCTGATTTTGTTCTAACGCGTCACAAACTGCTAATATTGATTCCTTTTGATAATAACGATTCGTAATGTCATCGTTAATTTCAATATTTTTTAGTTCACGCTTCATTGTGAGACGATCAATTACTAATTTTAAGTCGGAGTTACTATAGAAACCAAATACTCTCCGTGGTGGATATGGTTGATGCCAAATATAAGTCTCAAAGCCATTCGTATAAAAAATAACAGGACGTTGCCCATACATTTGTTCAATGCAGTCAGCGTAAAGTTTAGCTTGTTGCTTACCGGCACCAGGATCTTTCGACGTTCTTTTAGCTTCTACCACACCTATTGGTTTACCATTTTCCCCAAGCAATACATAATCAACAAAACCAACGCCTTGATCATTCGGCATTCCTGTTACCTCGTATTCCCTCATAACGTTCTTACCGAATTCCCAGCCTGCTAACTTCAAATCAAGATCAATATACTTCTGTCTTGTTTCAAATTCAGTAATCTCATCGACTTGGAAATCATATTGGTTTTTATTTGATTCACGCTTATTAGTATTTATCTTACGGATCTCTTCGTTTTCCTTCATCATTTCTTCTAAGCGTTTATCTTTAGAGCTTAATTGATCATATAAATCTTGCAATTCTTTTGGTCGAACACGTTTCTCTTCCCCATGTTGTAATAAAGACTCATCAAATTCTTTTGCTGTATATTCATCCGAATAACAGTAATCAATCCAAGCAATAAACTGGTGTAGGTTGTGTAGAGATAAAGTTGCTTCATCACGATCAATATTTGCATTGGTATGGACTGAAACATTACCTAGCTTAACGATATACTTTAACAAAGGTAGTAAGTCTTCATCAATAATAGATAAAAAATTAGGATCGTGAATCAAACTCGATAAATTCTCTTGATAAGGAACTTTTAATTCACTGTCAGAACTGTAAAGCCACTTCACAGCAAGCTCAAGAGCGCGACGTGTTAATATTGCACACGTCGCTGGACTCACAATTAATGCTTTTTCTGCTTCTGAGCAAGCATTAGTAAAACTAAGATATTGAGTTTTTTCTTTAAGAAAACCAAAGTTTGTTGTCAAATATATACCTCCTCATTTATAGATTAGAAACCTTTGCTTGAGCAAATAATTCTCCTTTGAAGGCGCTTTGTAATAGTGATAGATATTGTTCTTCTAATTTATCTAATCCTTTTAATAATAGCTCTCTTTTTTTCATTATTTTCAAATTAATGTCAGCAAATTCATCTTGCAAATCCTTCGGAGGAATATATATAGAAATGCTTTTCAACTCTTTTGCATTTATATTGGCCATGCCGACAATATTTTTTGCCATAGAATTTAAAACAACTTTTCCATACTTGGAATTGAGATATGCTGATATAAACTCTTCATTAGCTTTCTCATTACAGATCAACTTAATTAAATAACCTGCAAAAGCCATAGGTTCATCTTCACGATAAACTGCTGTTTTTCCAACCAACTCTTTGCTATTAGTTCTATTAAACAGTAACTCACCTTTGTTAACTAAAAACTTCTCTTTGTCTTTGTCATTTAAATCAATATATTTGAGACTGCTGAAATCCCAACCACCATTATAAGTAATATTATTCATTCTCAATATAGAATAACTACCGTTTTGTTCATCTGCTTTTTTACTTGTTCCGTATTGAGTTTTTATAGAAAGATCCTCAATAGTTCCAACAGGCCAGTTTTTAGGGTTTATTTTGGGATCTCCAAACATCTCTAAAAACAATGATTGTGTCATCTCATCTAATGCTAAAATTTGGTCTCTACGTTTGTTGATTAACTCTTTTGCCAAATCTAATACATTCACAATTTGCTTTTGTGACTCTAAAGGTGGCAGTGGTATTGACAACTTCGCAATTTCGTTAGTGCTTATATTCGGTTGTGCTGCCCCCCCTGCTTTATACAATATCTTTTCCTGAAGTTTACTCATGAAATAGTAAAGATATTTTGGAACAATTAAATTCGATATTGGTCTAATTCTACCTACTCGCTGATTAAGTAGAGCCTTTTCTTTATAATTAAAAATTCCGTATTTCCCTGTAGTAGCTCCAGATAAAGCTATTAAGATATCCCCATCTTCTACAATATAATCGCTGTATTTATGAATTTCTGCTTCATCGAAAAAACTAGAATTTTCATCAAAATGAATTAAATTTTTGGTGATATTTGCAATTTTCAATACAGGTACACCATTATTTACAAACTCACTACTTTTAAAAGCATAGCCCCCTTTTACTGAGCAAACATCTCCTAACTTAACTGATTTGATACTCATTATTTCACATCCAAGCTAATTAAATTTTTTAATTCGCCTATATTCTCCAATATTTCTTGTTCGTATTTCTCTACTTTATTTAGTAGTTGCTTAGGCTCCTCATACTCTACTTCCTCATATTCAATCTCTTTATATTTGTTAATAGATAAGTCATAGTCATTTTCACGTAGCTCATCAACTGTCACAAAGAAAGATTGTTCAGTACGCTTTCTTTCAGTCTCAAATTGTAAATTATTAAATCGATTAATGATATCTGGAATATCATTCTCTTTTATTGGAATTCTTTTATCATCAAGAGAAAGACCGTCTGCTTTCATGTCATAAAACCATACTTTATCAGTTCCACCTGAACCTGTTTTTGTGAAAATCATAATTGCAGTTGATACTCCAGCATATGGTTTAAATACTCCGCTAGGCATTTTTATAATTGCTTCAAGTTTATGTGTATCAATAATTTCTTTTCGTATTTTTTTATGAGCTTTTGAACCTCCGAATAATATTCCGTCTGGTACAATAACAGCTGCACGACCACCAGATTTTAATATACGGATGAAAAGAGATAAAAATAGTATTTCTGTTTTCTTTGTTTTTGTAAGTTTTAATAATTCATTTGAAACCCCTTCTTCATCTAGAGAACCTTTAAATGGAGGGTTTGCAAATACTAGCGTATATTGCTCTTTATCTTGATTCACTTCTGCAAGTGAATCTCGGTAATCAATATTAGGATTATCAATACCATGAAGCATCATGTTCATTGCACCGATACGTAACATTGTTCTATCCATATCATTCCCGTAAAACATCGTATTGTTAAAATGCTCTTTTAACCCTTGAACTAAGAACAAATCACTATGGTTTTTACGTAAGTACTCAGCAGCAGATACAAGAAAACCTGCTGATCCCATTGCTGGATCAATAATTTCATCCTCGGGTGTTGGTTTCATGAGTTCTACCATCATATCTATAATATGACGTGGTGTACGGAACTGCCCATTTGTCCCAGAAGTTGCTACTTTTGATAGCAAGTACTCATATAAATCCCCTTTTGTATCTCTGTCTTTCATAGGGATGTTATCAATGCCATCAACAATTTTAGAAAGCATATTGGCAGTTGGTATCATAAACATTGCATCATTCATATATTTCGAATATGCTGATTCTTCTTTGCCATGCAAAGTCTTGATAAAAGGAAACACTTCTTCAGATACAACTTCATACATTTCTTCAGATGAACCAAGTTGCTTAAAATGATTCCAGCGCAAATGTTGCTTGTCTTTAGGAAATAAGCCTTGATGTTCCATACCAAGAAACTCCGCTTCCTGCTCTTTCGTTATCTCTTGTTCATCTAATCCTCTAATAAATAATAAATACGTAAATTGTTCGATTACAGTTAGTGGGTTTGTTATACCACCGGTCCAGAATGTTTCCCATATTTTATCGACTTTACTTTTTATTTCACCTGTTATCATCCAGATACCTCCTTAATTCTTCCATCCAGTTATTATATCACTATGTCAAACCACATATAATAGTTGGCAGTAAAAGTTCATTAACAACTCTTACCACCAACCTTTTCTTTTTTTAAAAAACACTTAATCACTTTCTAATACACTCATTAAAACAGAAATCAGGAACTTTTACTTCTTTCAAAACCCCACTTTATCCTGTGGAATTTTAGAAGCAGTTGATATTTCCATAGATTATTACTTAATAGTATCTTTAGCATAAATCGTAGATTCAATGTTTAACTGAGCTAACATTACTGGCCACCAAAAAGGTGTGTCTCTCCATCCTTTATCTGCATCACCCTTTTGTTTTAGTAACATAACAGCAGGGCGATCAACTGCAACTTTTTTGGCAACTTTCAATTCAGATTTATTTCCTTTAGATGAATCAGGAGAATTCTCAAACTTACCCTGAGAATCGATTCTACTCATCTCTCTTTCTTCTCGTACTATAATCCAAACAAGCTTTTCTTCTTCATCTAATGTTAAATAGTCCAAAATAGAAAAATACTCATCTAAATCCCACTCATATCCATCTTCCATAACAAGTGTTTCATGGATTTTTGAAAGAATGTTCTTCACTTCACCTAAAGGTGCTAAAAACGCATCACCTTCAATTACCTGTGGTGAATATTGTTTTATTTCATTAACCATTTCAGAGATCTTTTCTACTTTTTTTCTAATATGCGTCTTATATCCAGTTTGAAATCCGAAAGGCAATAATCGCTTATGAGGCTTCAGAGTTATAAGGTTTGAAAGCAATATCTTATTCGGACTACAAGGAACAATTTTATTTGATGTATCTTTCTGAATGAAAACTATCCCTTGATCATGTCCCTTTTCAAAAGCTTCTCTTAATTCGGTATCAAATTCATGAATTCTCTCCATAATATTATAAATCTTTCTAGTAGTGTAAAACCTAGTAACAGCTATATCTTCAATGGTCCTTGCTCCATACATTCGTGAATGTTGAAGCACAGTATCTTGTTGAAAAGATTTTGGGTTTCTACCATAAAAGAATCCTGTTAAATTACCTATAGTTATTCCTCTATCGAGAATTTGGCCTCCGATAAAAATGTTCATTGGTGTCCGAAGTTGCAGTTGTCCAGTAGAATCTAATAACTCTTCCACATCTTTATCAGAATTAACTGTCGACACAACTACCATTTCTTGAATTAATGCTTCATTAACCTCTTCTAAAACTTCATTAAATGAGGGTTCTGGCATGTTGACTAATCTTACAGATTTCATTAAATGGTTATAAGAACCTTTAACCCATTCAACAAACAAATTATTATTCTCTTTAACTAAGTCAGCTAAGTCCTCTAATATTAAGTTGATAAGCTCTTGTTGCCAATCATGTGCCTGTTTTCCCCTCTCAGTATGAACAACCATAGAATATTTCTCTTCATCATCATTTTGATACCTTTGTTGCCACCTTCTTATACAACTACCTACAATAAAGTTGATAACAGCCTGATTTAAGTTATATAAATTCTTTTGAGCTAACAGGTTTTCTTTTCGAACACGCCGTAAATCCATTTTTTTCATAACTTCTAGATCATTTTCAGATATCTCCTGATATAAAAAGTATGCTGGTGAATCTTCATTTTTTGACTCATCAAAGTACATTTCGCCACCTACATACTTATCATGAATTGGTACTAATTCAGTAAACGCAGGTCGAACAGGTTCAAATTTGAGAAAATCATTTATTTCTCTTTCATCTGGCTGAAGGTAAAGTGAATAAGGAGTTGCTGTGACCTGTAAGAAAGAGCTTTGATTTAAATTTGCTCTTATATTATCTACCTTTGTTGCTATAACTTTCATATCAATAACATTCTTCTCAGAATTATTCTCATAGGATACGCTAGCAAAATCTGCTTCATCATCAATAAATAATATATTCTTATCCTTTAGTTCTGGATAGGTATCAAACAACGCATCACTGATCCTATCCATATTTCTAGTTTCTTTTTTGACAACAATGGCAAGCTTTTTATTTAGTTCCCACTTACTTAAATTCGAAGGTAGAGTCATAATATCGTAAACTCGCATCTTATCACGAGTAATCATTCCATCAAACTCCTGATTTAACCTAGCTATTGTCTGTTTAACCAATGCTTTCGTGCCTTTGGTTAGAATAATAACAACATCATAATCATTATCATAAGCCAACCCCATTATTCCAAGGAAAGTTCTGGTTTTACCGGATTGAATTTTCCCTAGTAACATTCCAGGTTTATTGGCTGATGTTTGTTGTTTCACCAGATTGTTTACTGTGTTTTCCATACACTTTAAGTAATCTTGCCCATAATTGTTTTTGCTATCTAAAAAGGTGTAAAAACTTCCTTTAGTTTCAAGTGATAATTGAGCTGTTCTCATTGTTTATTTCCTCCCCACTTATTATCATTGTCATATGTCGTAAAATACATTTACATTACAGACCTTTATGCAATAATGCTGATTTCTTCCTTTAACCTCTGAAGATAAAAGTTTTCAACCTCTGTTCTTTTACCAGTAAGGTAATCTTCCTGATTCACCTCATTAACCTGACAAATCCCATTACTTTTAACACCAGACATTTCAGAAGCTAAATCCATTACCATAATTGGGGTGTATGTGGCTTCTGTCACAGAAACCTCGCTACACTTACTTCATTCTTTTGTCCTACATGACCATAACGTAACACAACCTTCCAATATTTCGATTCCATGATTTATCATCCTCCATCACTAGATAATTTCAAATGAATCTCGAATTCCCATATAATCATATAACTGTAGTTGTAATTGCTTCTTCTCTTCCTCTAACTGCTGTAGCCTCTCTTGGATACTACTTTTCATGTCGTGAAATCCCTCAACAATTTCCATTTGTGCTTCTATTTCTGGTACTGGTATTTTTATATCCTCAAGATCTTTAGGATTTATCGTTAAGATGTTCGTACCTATCTGCTTACTTGTAAGCATGTATTGACCGACTGGACTTTCTAAATACTCTTTGAGAAAATATGGATCTAGTTGATTGTTGCACCTAATCCCCAAGAAATTATGAGACAAAATGATATTCTCATCGACATGTGGTACAACAGCTATCTTTATACTTGTTCCTCGGTTCGAAATAATGAGATCTCCACGTTGTACGAGATACATTTCCACTTTTGATTTACGTTTTAAAGTAACTTGCGTTAGTTCCTCGAGATTAATGTCGCCATCTTTCACATCTGAAAGTTTTATGATTTTATATTCTCCAACCCCTTCTTCTACTGATTTAGAAGAAACATTTAAGCCCCTGTATATGGACTCCGTTAAATTGGATAGAGATTTGTTATTAGGTTGATTATTAATTTTGTCTTGTGAAACTTTTACCTTTCCAAACGTATCGACTTCAATTTCACCATCTTCCAAGTAACGTTTACACAACAGATCTGCATCCTCAATCATATTTGTCTTAACAAATTTACTGAAACCTTTTATTTGGGTTCCTTTTTCATACGCATTAACAATCTTTTTAATATTTTCATGATTCAAAAGTTTTCTTCGTCTATTTAATTGTTTAAATTCTTCTTCTGCATTAATAAATAATATTTTGCCTTGACGTTCAATAGGCTTATTTTTATTTAAGACAAGTAAATTCGTCTGAATGCCGGTTTCAGCATAAATATTCTCTGGCAATGCGATTACCGTTTCAACAACATCAGCCGTAATCATGTTCTGACGAATTGTTCCTTCAACCCCCTGTCTAAACAATGTGCCATTAGTTACAACAAAAACTGCCTTTCCCTTTTGATTTAATGATGCCAATCCATGCATAATAAAAGCCATATCAGCACTTCTTCTTGGTGGCTTGCCATAAATAAAACGATTAAGCGTATCATCTATCAAATTTTCATAATCAGTTATGTTCATCGAAAATGGAAAATCCATCATAACTCGATCAAATTTTTCTATATTCTTCCCCTCAACAAATGCTGGTTTAAGGAGTGTATCTCCTAACCGAAGGTCAGCATTTTCTACACAATGAAAAAGTAAATTGAACTTCGCCAACGCCCAATTGTTATAATTCACTTCTTGCCCGAACAGTTGGATGTTCCCATTAGTTTCTCTTGCATACTTTTGTGCTTCTACAGTCGTCGCACCTACACCCGCAGCACCATCATAAAAAGTGCCTGATTGTGGTTGTAATAATGCAATCCCTAACTGATTGACACTTTCTGGTGAATAATGCGCACCACCTTTTTTACCTTCGTTTTCATAAAGATAGTTAAACAATTTTTCCATTAAGTCAGCCCAAACGTTATTAGCAAACTTCATATTATTCACTTGAAGTAAGAAGTTAAATAACACTTTCTGACTTAACTCTTTTGACGGAAAGATATCATATATACCCTTTAATTCCGGATATTCGTTTTCAACAATATTAAATGCATGTATTAAACTTCCCACCAGGTTATCTTCATGTTTTAATACGTTACTAACCGTAGCTTCTTCAGGAATCTTTTGATTGTTTTTAAGAAACTGCAGACTATAAATTGGAATAGCTACATTTTTCATTTTTTCTAGTGGTAAATCTCCACGCAATATATCCAATTGATTAAATAACACATTATCCTCCATAAGGTTAACATCTCCCTTGCATTAAGTTAGTTATTCGATTACTAAGATTTGTTAAATTAAATATATACCATTATAAATACCAGGTCAATACTTTTTGATAATTAAATTACTAACTTAATTTCACTGTGTTGTTTATGATTTATTATTGGTTTAAATTTAAGATCAATTCTAAATTAAAAATAGAATCTTTATTTGAATAGGTGAGCTTTATTAGTAGTTTGAATTTCACAACACCGTGTCATATAATGGTTAGCCAATTCACTATCAATCTCGTGATATAGTGTGTCAGTGATTACTTCAAAATCCACACCACATGTTAAATCTTCTGCATCAATTTAAAAACAAATTCTTGTTTTGATTTATTCATAGTAATTCCTCCCCGTAAATTGTGTTCATATACTATAAGTAAAAGACACTCTTTGAAAACACACACAAACTAAAAAACGACAAGTACCAAACCATTCAGAAGCTAAGAGAAATTAAAGAAGCTCAAACCATCAAGTCTGAGCTTCTTTTAAGTTCACTATTACAAGTCATTAGGTAGTTTCTTATCAAAATCATCTTCTTTGTCATTGCCTCTAAAGAGTTTAATTGATTTCATTGAATCGGGAAATTGTTGTGGCAAAAAGTGAAAAAGTGTATCGACACTCTTGTAACCCATTTGCTTTCTTACAAGGTATAGAGGGACCCCAGCCTTAACAAGCAAACTAGCGTGCGTTCTTCTTAAGTCATGGAAGGTAATTTTTTGAATGCCCGCTTGCTCAACTAAACGATTAAACCTAGCACGAACGGCAGATGGGCTTTGAACCCCACCGTCTTTTTTCGGGAAAACAAGATCAAATTCATTGTCATATCGGTCGCCAAGTTCTTTCTTCATTAATTGCTGTTCTTCTTTGTGTTTTTGTAGCATTGGTAACAAATATGAGAGTATTACTACCTTTCGGGAACCGCTTTTCATTCCCATTATGGTATGTGTGCCATGCCCTTCATTTGCAACATTCTTCTTAACAATTATCGTCTGTTTATCTAAATCAATATCACTCCATGATAACGCCAATAGCTCTGCTAACCGTAAGCCTGTATATATTTCAAGTTCATACATAATACCTTCGCCTGCTAAGTGAGCCACTTCAAGGAGCTTTTTCACTTCTGATTCACTCAAAACTTTAGTAATACCATTCGGAGTTTTTACTTTCTTCATGAAGCGCACAGGATTCTTATCAAGATAACCTCTTTGCACAGCTGAGCGAAACAAGGTAGATAATATGCCATGAATGTTTTTAATTGTACTTTTCGAATATCCTTCACGGTCTTTTTCCGCAAACAGTTCTGCTATTTCTTGTTCAGTAATTTCATGAAGATACTTACCACTAAAGTATGGAACAATATGTTTGTTTAATAATGCTTGTTTCACTCTGAAAGTCTGGTTTGAAATCATATGAGCTTGTTCCCCATAAAACGAGTCTTCTAGGAATTCATTAAAACGGACCTTTTTTGCCTGTTGCTCTTTTTGTTCTGTACCCAATAGAATACTAATTTCACTTTTATCGCTACCAAGTTCTTCAAGAAACTGATCAGCTTCTTCATTTGTTGGAAATGATTTTTGCTTCATATAGCTTTTTCCAGTCTGTGGGTCAATCTTCACATCGTAAATCACTGCATACCTTGTCTTCTTTTCATTTTCAAATACTTTCTTAGGCATCCTTTTACCTCCAGTTTTTAAGTATGTAAGGTTTCTATTAACAAACATTGATTCACATACTTACTTGTTTTTGATTTTTATATTTAATGTAACTCTTAATTCAAGTTTTGCTTTACTCTCAAACGCGTATTTTGACATGTATGAAGCATCTATTGTTTTCCATGAATCACCCCTTTCAATTGTTACACCAGTTGAAAAATAACAAATAAAAAAGGGCAGACGGATAGTGAGGTCACTAATCCATCGCCCTAGTTCTTCTAGAAACAATGCATTTCTTTGCTTAATTAATTTTGATCTATCTTAACTATATTTGAGCTTTTACTTGATTTCAACTAAAGGCGATAAATTATTTTCAAGATTTATCTGAAGCAATTTACATCACTCCTGTTAAGTAAGTCTGTTCTTGATAGGTAAGTAACTAAGTGTAGTCCATTCTTTCTTATGCCTCATTTGCCTTTGGATTATGTGAATGGGGTAACCCTCAAGATACATTAAATAACACATAGTTGCTCGTAAATCATGAGAAGTGACATTTCGTTTAATGTTCGCTTTTTCTGCTATTTTTTTGATTAATCCATTCAACTTTTGATTTGTTAGTGGCTTGCTATCCATGAAAAATAGCTCTTTATCCCTCTCTTGTCCAAGCCATTCTAAAAAGTATGGGTGTTCAACGTAAGCCTTCATATACTTTAACAAGGATGGTAACATGTGAACTGAACCAGCAAAGGTTTTCTGTCCTTTATTGATTACGATCGTTCCTATATCAAAATTAACTTGCGAGAGCTTTAAATTACATAGCTCTCTTGATCGTAGCCCACAAGTTAAGCATGTAAGAATTAATACAGCATACTGAAGAAAAAATGGATCAAGCAATGCGGCTGCTTGTAATAGACTATCACTTTCATCAGGGCTTAGTGCCCGATTTTTTAAGGTCTGTTTATGAAAAGAAGTTGGATATCTTCCAAAAGGATTTTCCTCAATCATCTCCATACTTTCAAGAAAGTTGAAAAAACTTTTTACTGCACTGAAGTGCGAGCGCAGGGATTGTTCTGTTTTATTGTCTTTAAGGAATTCAACATAACTTTCAACAAAATCAAGGTCTAACGGTTCGTAGCCATCATCCTCTTCCGAATAATAAAATTTATCAAAGTTTAACTCTGCACCACTGTAACCAAACTCCCTAATAAAGTTTCCAAGTTCTTTTAGGGGTATTTTCATCCGCTCTTTAGAACTGTCTTTTAAATTCGCTAGTCTATACCATTTATCATAATAGACCGAATCAAGAACTAAATTTTCCATATAAGGCCTCCTTATTAGTCATAAACTCTAATTCTACATTTGCATACCTATGCTTTTTCAACTCTTCTTTGAGTTGATGTGAAAATAGTCGTAGATACGTTTGAGTTGTATCAACAGAATCATGTCCTAGTAGTTTTTGGATCTTATAAATATCAATGCCGGATTCCAACGCGTACAGAGCAAATGTATGTCGCATAATATGTGGTGAAAGCGTGTCGTCCTCAGAAAATATATTAGCTTGGACACCCTTCATTTTTAAGCTCTTCATCATTTCTCGAACTGTACTTGTTGCAATAGCTCTGCTATTGGTGTTGGAAGAGAATATGAATATACTTTCATACTTCGCTTTCGAAAGTTCCTTTTTTTTGTTGCCATGTCGAAATTCAATATAATGAGTAAGTACTTCAAATGATACTGGTGTCATATAAAATTTCTCTTTAGTCTCTTTCCCTTTTGGAATGACCATGATAGCTTGGTCCTCCCAACAAACATCTTCAATTCGAAGGTTCACCAAACCGTTTACCCTTATCCCTGATCCAATCAACACCCACAAAATCGTATAATTCCTTATAGCAGATGTCGTCTCTTTAACAGTTTCGAAAAGGAACTCTACCTGCTTGGGAGTTAGCGCCTTTGGAACATCATTCTCTGCATTTTTCCCCGAAACTTTAAGCGTATTTCTCAGAAGGTTATTAATCTGCTTTTTATCAAAGATATCTAGTGCAACCGATTTAAGAAAAACTCGCAGAAAAGTTATCTTTTTATCTCTAGTGCCACCATTTTTATATTGATTAATATATTCACTAAGAAAGTCCGGCTTAAATATCTCGGTAATGAGTGTTCTTGACTTTTTTGGTAAATTTTCTTTGCAAAAATTTTTAAAAGTCTTTAATTCACTTTTATATCCCTTTCTGGTCACTTCTCTTTTATGCATATAGTATGAAGTAGAAGAGTTGTAAAAAATATCTTCGGCTTCATCTAATGTAGGAATTGCTTTTGGTTTTGGTGCCTCCATCTCTTTGTTTGCTAATCCCATTTCTTTTAACTGTTTTTCTACAAGTTTTGTGCCAAACTTTCCGATTAAATCATTTAATTGTTCGTTTAACTCAACGTTCTTTAATTTCTGTCTTGGAGCAGCCATGTTTTAGTACCCCCAATCTTCACCTGATCAAGGGCTTCTCTAAGTTCATTTGAATAAAAATGAATATACTTTGAAGTGGTTACTAATGAATCATGTCTAGCTAAAGTCTTAATGTCGATTAAACTAACATTGTTCCGGGCAAGGTTTGTGATATAACAGTGTCTTAACATATGAGGTCCGCCATCTATATTCCAGTTTGCTAAAGTCTTAAATAGAGTAAAATTCTCCACAAACCTACTACGGAAGGTACCCTCTTTTTCATTCGGTCTTCTAAAAATAGGCCCCTTTTTTTCAAAAAATTCCATACTCTTCAAAAGATCGTAAATTTCGTCTGGTATTGGTAAGATATGAGTGTTTTTTCCTTTGGAATGAACAACAAGTGTCCTCAAGGAAAGGTTTATATCCTCCCAATTTATCCGGTGAAGTTCACACATTCTAAAACCAAGCAATAGCATTAAAGCATAGGATAATCGATCTTTATCAGGATCATCAGAGTAGATTGTAATAGCGTTAAAAAGTGCTTCTAATTCTTGATCTTTAGGTAACTTTCTATAAAAATAATCACTCGCTTTAATGTTTGGTAGATGCTCTCCTATGTTTTCTTTTATAAGCTCTAATTCATATAAGCGCTTATAGTACGTTTTTATATCCTTAAAGCGGCGATTACTCGTATAAATCGTTGTGTTTCCTACCTTACTTTCTCTAATTAAGTAGTTTTTGTATTCTATTAGATGCTCTCTAGTTACAAGCCAGACAGGAATACTATTTATCGTGTATCCTTCAAATTCCCTGTAACTTAACAGCCATTTAAAGTGATGCTTAACTTGCTGATTCATCTTATCAACTCTTGATTTAGATGCATTACGTCTCTGGAGATCCTTTAGGTATAGATTCGTTATCGCATGTTCTAGTTTATTTTTAGTTTTTGCCTTGTGATTGATTTCAATAGTGTTAGCTGGATCTATAAAGGTATAAAGGTGCTCATATTTCCTAGCGAAGAATCCACTTGTTACCATGCTCTTCATGATTTCACTATCTGCTAGTTGCTTCTCGGTTAAGTCATTAGGATCTTTGTTGTACTTAACGGAGAGCTTTTCTTCAAATTCAATGATTGAATTTATTAACCTGTATAATGCAGCAGGCTTAATCTTCCTATATCCCTTTAAAAAGTCACGCAAAATTCTTGAAGATATATTGGATAAATATCTCGTTAATAAAAACTCTGTTACCCCTTTTTCACCAAGATTTTTAGACTTTTCAACCTTCCGATTATTAATAACCCCATCTAATTGGATATTCACATTGTTAAGAATGGAAATCAGCTCCTCAACTACATTAGCTTTTCCATCATTCTTAACAACGCTTTCCACTTTTATACATTTTTTTGTTAAAAGTTTTTTTACTTTGTCAATTTGTTGTTTTTTTCTTCCGAAACCAGCAACTTCAAGGGAATTATTTCCATCTTCACTAATCCTAAAGAGCTTTTTTGTGTTTAATTGTAGAACTTCCTTTAACAATTTATCGTCTGTGCTGGTTGGAACCTTTTGCATTTTCCCCCTCCTTTTTACAAAAAGAAAAGCACCTCTATTTGCAGGTACCATATAAGGTATCTGTCAAATAGAGGTGCTCCCTCTTTTTATATAAGATATTTAATTTTGTATTTTTGGATACAGGAGATACTTTAGTTCCCCTTTGATTTTATTATACACAAATTAACATTTAGAAGGCAACAGATTCATAGATTAATTTTTGTTTCTAGTATTTATTTGGTTTTAACCATAAAACAAGAAGAAGATTCAACATCCATATATCTTGTTATTTTAATTTCATTTCAATATTTAGTTATGCTTATCCCAATAAATGCAGTGGCTTTTACGGGAGAAGAAATAACCCCATCTAAATCGACCAGATTACAGGGTGGGTTATTTCTTTTTTATGGATATAGAATTGAGACAATATACTTTCCGCTCAAAAATAATTCTTGACAAACAGAAGTTCGACATTTTATAGTATGTAACATAAGTTATTCAAAAATTTTCAAACAAAATATAATATAAATCAAATGGGATAAACCCCACAGATTGGATCAGGAAGAACCTGCCAATCCAAGGAATAAGATTGAAATCTATGATCTTATTATCTTGGGCGCAGTATGTCTTTCTACCACATCTGTGGGGTTTTTTCTGTTGATTACAGGAGGGAACTTATGAACAGAACAGAAGAATTCACAACATGGGAATCATTGCCAGAAACATTGCAAGCAAAGCACATTGCCGCATACTTAGGGATATCTAGAAGAAGGGTATATGAGTTATTTCAAATCCATGTTGAGCACGGTGGTATTCCAAACTTTGAAATTGGAATTTCTAAAAGAGTTGAAAAAGCTGATTTAAAGCAGTGGATTAAACAACAGAAAGAGAAGAAAACAGAACAAAGATAGGCTAGGGTTAGTAACAACTAGAAAGGTCGGACAACTAACCAGCCACTATTTGTTATTTTCGCTACCTTAACTTTTCATAAAATTGATTCACCAAAATTCAATATTAAGTTTTCCTAAAGAAAGGGAGTTATAGAAGTGAAAGATACTGATTCAAGAAGAAAAAAGATTTATGCCATATTATTCATTATTTCCCATATAGGCATGCGTCCGAGTGAGGTTAAATCCCTTCAAAAATCGAATTAAAGTGAAAAGAAAGGTTGTTTATGATGAAAGGATCTTTCTATAGAAGAGATTGTGTATGTGGAAAGGAATCTAGTCGATGTACTTGCGGGGCTAAATATGCTTTTACCATTGATATTGGTACAGATCCAATGACTGGTAAGAGAAGGCAAAGACAAAGAAGTGGTTTTAGCACCCTTGCAGCAGCAGAAGCTGCCGCTAGGGAACTCCTTTATGAAGTAAAAAATGAAACATATATTGATGAAAGTAATAAATTGTTCAAGGACTTCGCACCAGAATGGCTATCTTTATATTGCGAAGAACGGGAAGTTAAGCCAGGCACTATACGTGTTAGACAACATGAAATTGAAAAGTTAATGCCCTACTTTGCTTATTTGAGACTTAAAAATATCAAATCAGACCAATATGAAGATGCAATAAAAGACCTTAAAAAACATTATGCTCCGAATACTGTAGATGGTATCCATCGCACCGGAAGAATGATTTTCAAGAAAGCTATTCAAAAGGAGTTAATAAAAAAAGACCCCACTCAGTTTGTTGTTTTACAAAAGAAAAAGAAGACCATCGAACAATTAAAGGAACAGGATATCCCAAAATACATGGAAAAAGAAGAACTCGCTTTATTCTTAAAAACAGCTGCTAAACAGGGGTTAGAGATGGACTTTCCTATTTTCCTCACACTTTCTTACACTGGGATGCGTGTAGGGGAACTGGTCGCACTGCAATGGGACGATATTGACTTTGACAAACATACAATTCGAATTATTAAAACATACTACAACCCAAATAATAACACGGTTCAATTTACTTTAGGCACACCTAAAACAGTTACATCTGCACGAACGATTGCCGTTGAAGAGGATGTAATAAGTGCACTTGAAATCCTGAAATGTTCACAGGAAAAGGCCAAAAAGCGTTTAGGAGATGCGTATGCCGATCAAAACTTTGTCTTTGCCAAACTAGAAAGACACCCTGGTTACCCTATCTTTACTAAAACAGTTGAAGACCGAATGGAGCGGTTACTAAAATTATCAGGATTAAGTGACACCCTAACTCCGCATTCTTTGCGCCACACTCACACATCATTACTGGCAGAAGCAGAGGTTGTAATAGAGGATATTATGGAACGCTTGGGACACTCTGATGACGATACTACCAGACTTATATATCGTCATGTGACAAAGGAAATGAAGAAAAAGGCTTCTAACAAGTTTGGAAAACTCATGAGAAGCATAAGTTAAGCATGTTTAGCAGGATTCCATGAGTCTTGTCTCACTTAGTATATATTTTGTTTTGCCGTAACTAATATATATCAATATTCTAGAGATTGTTTACATTTCCCCCCTTTCATCATTAGGGGGGGATTTGACGGTCTGTCCATTTACTGTTTATTCTAGATTTGCGCCCTTTAACGGAACACTTGAATTCGAGATATTCTTAATAGTATATTTCATCTTAGTAGCATTTAGTGAAATAAGAATAACCTTTTCTCTTCGGGAAATTCTTCGTTAAATTCAGTAAGACATTCTAATAATATATTGGCATCAGAAGGGAATTTATCCTCAAGATTAGACCATCCAATAAACTGTAACTTCATTGGTAGATCAATAAGTCCAGTTATTGCATCCCAAAAAGCATCCCAGTTCTCACCATAGAAATCAGGAAATTCAAGGGCTTTTTTTAATAATATATGTAACTCTTGTACTGTATTAATAGTAGATACATCAATTGTAATCATATCATTTTTTTCTATACTCAAATGAAACACCTCAATTAAAAAATTACCACTCTTCTTCAATTGTTTTCAATTTAAAGTAAGTGCACTATAGATTATTCCAGGAAAGCGCCCTTATGTGGAACACTTGAATTCGAGATATCTCTATTTAGTTACTTGGCTTTATTTCATTGATTATTACAATTTTCCAGCACTATTAACACTTCTGATTCCATATCTAATTAAAACCGGTTAATTAGATAATCACCTTTTTCCATAAGAAAATTTACGTTGGAATTTTTTAAAACAACATCAAAATTTTGATGGTAAGGGTGCATAAATAACTCATATTGAATTCTACGCTCTTCATGAGATTGCCTTAAATAATTGATGTTTGTCCCTCTTTCCGAAACATCTCTAACACCTCTTCTATTTAACTCGGTATCTCCACCAGTATATAAGAAAATTTTTAAATCTAATAAATTAGGATTAATAAATGCAACGCTCATCCCTTCTACAATATTTATTTTGTTTTGTGAAGAAATTAAAGTGCTCTCCATATAATCAGTTCCTATTGTGTAAAAATTTAAACCATCTCTCATCATATTGATGTCTCTTTCTAATGCTTTTATATTATGAGCTGAGGGATGACAAGCCGTCATTTTATATTGATGATGCTCATTTTTATATTCATAGTCAATAGTAGTGTACTTTCTAAGGTGAGAACCGATAATATACGGGTCGGTATTAATATAATTCACATCATTTCGCCCCAAAATCTTTTTAAGTTTATTTGAAAAAGTTGTCTTTCCTGAAGCACCATGACCCGAAATCCCAATGATTACTTTTTGTTCTTTATTGGTTAACAGATTGGCTATATCATGTATTACCTTGTCCATAATTCCCCTCCCATTTTCGGCTAAAATTTACTTTCTTCATTAGATTATCTTAGTTGCTTTAAGGGATCTAAGTGAGAAATATTGTTTATAAAATGAACAATTTTATTTCGCTCTACTAATTCTAAAAAACTAATACTAGTGTCCCCTAATTTAAAATAGTAATCTTTAGATATCCCCATTCCAAAAAATGAACGGAGTATGCAATTTATAACACCACCATGAGCAACTATTGCAATTCGGTTGTAATTATTAACAGAAATTATTTCTGAAAATATACTTTCTATCCTCATTCTAAATTCAATATGTGATTCCCCCTCTCTATATCGTTCATGCAAATATTGGGGTTTGGGATATTTTTTTGCTTCTTCAAAGCTTAGTCCTGCTTGGACTCCATTATTAAACTCCATTAATTGTTCTTCATACTCTACTGGGCAATTAACTGTTTCTGAAAGTAGTTCTCCTGTCTCACTAGCTCTTTGTAGCGTACTTGCCCAAATAAAATCTGGTGGAAATTCTAATTTTACTTTCTTAGCCATTAAACTTACTTGTTGTCTACCTAAATCCGTTAAGGAAAAATCAGCTCTACCTTCATGAACATTTAAAATATCAGCTTCAGATTCTCCATGTCTAATCAATAATATTTCCATCTCAACAACCCCCTCATCTCTCACCATAGCCCCTTAGCTTATTAAGTTAATTAACATCTCCTAGATAAATGGGGGATTTTTCTTTATTAAAATGCTTAACGATATGTGTTCTTATCTCTTTAGGATATAGCCTATATTGCATCAATTCGGTGACATCCACCCATTCTATCCCTATTTGATGTTTATCAGGGTTGATAGGTTCTTTGTAATTTACATTATCCCTCAATTCACAAGTGAAATAGTATTCAACTTGGTGAACATCATAATCAAATGTCGAGTATTCATGATTCTTTCCAATATACTCTCGTATGTGTAAGAGTTCTTCTACGTTTATATCGTATCCAACTTCTTCAATACATTCTCTTCTTAATGCATTATGTAGTGTTTCACCATGTTCTTGACCACCACCAGGACAAAGATAAAAAAACCCTTCTTTATCTTTGTTTTTTGTAAGTAACACCCTATTTCCTTTTATTATAATGCCTTTTGCAGAATTTCTAATGTTCATTACGATCGTCCCCTTATAGTGAATTTTAAGATCACTCCTGGTTAGCTAAAAGTTCTTCTATCCCCAAACGTAACTTTTCTGAATAGAAAGGACGTTCATCTGGTTCGGTATAAGATCCTTTTGTTAGATAGAGGTTGTCGTTTTCATATCTCGGGTAAACGTGAAGATGATAATGCCATACGTCTTGATTACCAGCAGGCTCATTATGTTGTCGAGTAGAAACTCCATCACACCCATATGTGTGTTTCATTGCAAACGCTGTCATTTGAGCAGCACGATGAATCTCAGCAGCCATTTCTGCTGTAAGTTCATATATATTCTCGAAATGTTCATTAGGAACAACAAGGACATGCCCTTTGTTGTTTGGCCACCATTTGCTAGCAATAAATGCAGTTACATATTTATTCTGATAAATGATGTCTCTTTGCTTCGTTCCTTTATTATCTTTTTCAATACCTGAAACAATACGACAAAATGGACACTCATACCCTTCAGGTTTATGAGAATATAGCTTCATATCGCAGATCACTCCTCTTTATTTTCTTCATGAAACTTACCTCCTTATTTCGATAATAAACTTACGTTCTCGTGCTACTAAAAAAACACAGTCAACAGGTGTCAGGTATTACATAAGTAACAGTTATAGTTAAAATTTTCAGAAAAAACACATTGTAATATTCTAACACAATAACAATATATTTCAATTTAATTTTATGTGATCCAAACATAATAATAGAGCGCACAACCTTTTCTTCCAGGTATGCGCCCTAAACATGAAGACTTGATTTCGAGATATCACCATTAGGATCTTCCCTCAGCATCCGTCAGTTTACAAAAAGCCTTTTTATTGTTCTAAAGAGTCTTCAAAATAATGTTCTAATTTAGATGCTTCTTCAAGAAAAGAGTAAGTAATTTGCATACCGCCTTTAATATCGGTTCTTGTTACATAAATAGAATCCCCATTTACAAAAAATATCTTAATTTTATATCCCGATTTCAGTTCAATATTGATTCCCGCTTTCACCTTAGAATTTTGAGAAGTCCCATCAATCCTAGATTGATCAGCTATTTTGTTTGCGGGGTAATCATTAAACCAACTTATTATTTTGTTTAATTCTTCTTTTTGAATTATTTTCTCATTATTATTCGCTTCCCACACCCTAGCAATATGGACTTGACTTCTTTCAATCGGTTGATGCAGTAATAAACTGTCCATAAATTCTTTGTTTTCTTTATATTGATGCCACCATAAAAACCCTAATATGAGAGCAAAGACTACTAAAATTATTTTTTTCACTTATTTCTCCCTCCTAAATTCTCCGACGGCTCCATCAAACGGTAAGATATCAACCCTTCAATTCTAGATATTACTTCCATTTTCCTTCCTTTTACATTGTAAGTATCATCACTATCCCCATTTTAAAAGGCGCTTTCACTCTGTTTATTTTGTACTTACATATTAATGAGGTACCTAATACCTGAAATTTTAAGAGGGATATTTACTTTTCTTCCACTGCCCCCCTTTTACTTCATACTCTATAGAAGCATAACTTCACAAATCAAAATGCGCTAAACCAATGACATATATGATACAGTTACTCCATTATATTCAGAAATACTCATTTCATAAAACAGCATCCTTCTTTTAATTACTTTTTTAAATTTAAGGGAACGGAAATAACTTTGCTCTCGTCTAACATGATGAAAGAGGAGGGAAGGATATGGAAGATGATCATACTTATCAAGATATATTAAAAGACTTAATGGAAAAGTACGGCGATATGGTTCTCCGAGTTGCTTTTACTTACGTTAAAGAAGAGAAGCTAGCTGAGGATCTTTCACAAGAAATTTTTATACGTTGCTATAAATCCCTTCATAACTTTGATAATCGTTCCTCTTATAAAACCTGGTTATATAGGATTACTGTGAATTATTGCAAGGATTATGTAAGAAGTTGGGCTTTTCGGAAATTAATTCCCAAGTCAATGACGAAAGTAGAGTATGAACATAACATGCGATCTGTTGCTACTGAAGTTTTAGAAAAAGAAGAAAGCGAGGAGTTATTTCATAAGGTGTTAAGGCTTTCTGTAAAGTTAAGAGAAGTTATAATCCTCTATTATTATGAGGAGTTAACGGTAGATGAAATTTCTGATGTTCTAGATGTAAATTCTAATACTGTGAAAAGTAGACTTCATAGAGCAAGAAGAAACTTAAAGGAATACATGAAAGGAGGAATGGTCCTTGGAGAATAATTGGAAGTACCCTAAGCAAGTGAAAAAAATGAAGTTCACTGAAGAACATCAAGATAAGGTATTCTATGGCCTTAATAATCTTAATAAAAGAAAGAATAAATCTCGTAAATTACTGTATAGTTCAGTTGCTGCTATTTTCATCATACTATTTTCATTTGAGCTTTTTGTACCATACATGAGTAATGTCTTTGCCAATATTCCTCTCATTAGTCATTTTATTAAGGAAGAAGAGCAAAACAGAGAGGAAATGGAAAAAATCTTGGAGCTTGTGGTCCCTATCGTTGAAAGGAACGGCACAGACCTTAAGGATTTAAATATAATGACTGAAACAAAGGAAGTGAGTGTGAAACTAAAAGGATATTCTGGAGACTATGAAGATATAGCACAAAATATCGAGGAACATCTAGGAAATAATGGTTTTCAGGAGTACACTGTCAAAGCAATACGTTATGAAAAGGAAGAAAGTCAATCCAAGATAAGCCCCGAAGAATCAAAAGAATGGAAACAAAATATGGAGGATGCTAAAAAACTTAAAAACACTTTGAAGAAACGCTTGAAGGAAAAACGATATGAATTATTGTTCCCCGTATCAGTTAGAATAAATGATACGGAAGGTGTGTTTGTAAACGTAACAGTGCCAGAATCAGAAACTAGAATCAAACAGTTAAAAGATATTCTTAAAAAAGAAGCAAAATCATATGAGGATAAAGTTAAGTTAGATGTTAGACAGGTACAAAAGATTGCTAGAGAACAGGAGAAACGATGGGAAAAAACAAATGCAATTAGCCACATTGGGCGTGCTTTGATGGAAGCAGAACACTTACCTGTAATTGGTTTTGCTTATTCTTTCCATCCCTACCCACTACAAATCAAGATCAAAACATCATTGGATGCAAATGATTCTGATGCTTCAGAAATAGCTGATGAAATTCGCTCAGAAATCAATGTATTTATCCAAAGTAATGAAAAAAATAAATCTATACGTGAGGACAAATACAGGATTATTGTTTTAAGTAAGGATAAAAATGAAATAGATTAAAAATGAAAAGTCGCATTCTTATGCGACTTTATTTTTTATATTCCAGTCGAATAGGTCTTGTATGAAATTATCTTATTAGAAGAAGACATTTTATCTTTAATAAGAGTCTTCAACAAACGCTCCCGATACTTTAAGTATTTCACAATCTTGGATACATGCAAGTTTCATCGGTTTATCCCTTTTCATCTTCCTCATATGCGTCATTTTGTTCTCGCCATTTAAATACTAAAATTGATAGTGGTAAGCTTGCTAGACCAGCTATCAAGGGTATCCAGCTCTCTATTATTTCTGGTCCGTGAGCAATCGCTAGCAATATGTAACTTAATACTATCCCGATTAAAAGGGAGACGACATATTGCCCCAAAACTTTGAATTTCATTTCTGTATTCCTCCTATTTTTGTGAGTTTTGCAAATTTACTCCATAACTACTTCTTTAGTAAAGCAATCTATTTACATTAGGGTACGGTCTTTCACAATCTCCACACATATTAGCATAAATATCAATTTATTTAGGGATGTTAACTAAAAATATAGACGCTACCATTTATTCAATGATCGCGCCCGATTGCTGATTACTTGAATTCGAGATAAACTTTCCTTAAAATTTAAAATCGAACCATTCATTTCTAGCTCTCTTTTTCGAAAGGCTTTTTATTAAGGATTCTTTTTAAGGTCTTTGCATCTTCTCCCGACTTTTTGATATACCCTTCATTTTGCCCCCTAACCATCTCAATAATGTTTGTATCTTTTATGATATAAATCGAATATTCGTTAAACTTCCTGACATTTTCCTTTTTTAAACTTTGTACATGGAGAGTGTAGGTAGGACCTGATCCAGATACTTTAATATCATTCCAAAGTGTATCATCTAAAATCTTTATTACTTCCTGTACTTGTTCTTCATTTGTTATCACTTTGGAGTTGCCATAATCTCCTACGCCTTTTAGGTTTTCTACAACGATTTTGTATTCATTATGGTTGCTGTCAGAACAACCTGCTAGGACTAATAATAAGATAATGTAGATTTTCAAACTCTTTTTGATGTTCATCACCCCTAACGCTTAATTAGCAATCCGTGAATTTTACACTTTTTTTCTCAATGCTACTCAATTTTAACATAATTATCCAACAAGATTGAGTAGAGAATTCTTCTTCCTTTACGTTCCGAAAATACTAAAAAGACGCTAATTCTTATTAAAGAGTAGCGCCCTATAAATGAAGATTTGAATTCGATATAGTTATGTATGCTTTATGTTTTAGATTCAAACTCATAATTCTCGACATCTTGAGGGTTATTAAAAATGTTTCTTAGTTCAAAAGGTATTGCTCCTAAAATCTGTTTACTGACACCTGCAATTTTCCATTTCCCACCTCTTTGAATTAGTTCAAGTTCATATAATTGATTCTTTGTTCCTTCCAACTCCCTTTGCTCTTTAGCTATCACAAAAATATTTATCCGCTTTTCAGGCTCTATTTTTTTATATTCACCATCCACTCTTTCAAAATGTAATCCATCATTATCTTTTTTTGTTAAAATGTCAAAATCTATTAGCTCAAAGCCGTTTTTTGCTTCCTTTTCTAGGTCGGAAATATAATCTTCTTTAGTTATATAAACTTCTTCATACTCTTCAAATGTCATATAAGATGTAGCTTTAATATATTTTTCTTGCTTAATCATATTATAATAGTTGGATACTACTTTCTCTGATGTCTCCCCTGAACAAGAAATAGTGAAAAGGATCAATAATACTAAGAGCATCTTAATTGGTTTAGAATTCACAATATCCCTCATTCCTTTTTGTGATGTTGTGCGTATTGTCCATTAGCAAACACATTATTTTGATACTCAAATTCTTCATAAATAATATCATACAAATAGAATGTAATCTTTATTATTTATAGGCATTATGTTGAATCCTTGTCTTCGACATAATGGCCCGGAAACAGATAAAGAGCGCAAACACCATTATTCAAGATTTGCGCCCGTTTGCGGAAGACTTGAATTCGAGATGATCTTACTTAGGATCTTCAACTAACGCACCCGTTAGTGAAATAAACATATTTAATCAGAAATCATTTCAACAAATGTCGCATAATCAGAGGAGTGACTTTCTGCAATGTAGACTGAATTGTAATTTTTAAAAACAGCATGAATTGATTTGATCTCACCAATTGATAAGTCTTCTCCTAGAGCTTCTATAAATGCTTCTTCATTTTTAATTTTAAAGGATATTGTTCCATTTGTTATATCATACATTGTGTGAGGTACTTGGTTAAAATGCTTATTGTTTACTGTGAATACATATCCGCCATGTGCTTCATCTAATCTCACCGTACCAGTTAATTCTAATTCCCCGTTAAAATCAATTCGATATCTTCTAATTTCCTTATTCTGTTTCTCCATTTTAATATTCTGCACAGTAACAGCACCAACCTGAGAATCTTCCGTTATACTCTCTGGTTTGAATAGACCCAATATTTTAAAGGCTTTATTCTCACCAATTTCATTCCCCATAACCTCATAGGTTTGTTGTAAGAGTGCTTGAAGACTGTTAATCTTATTTGATTTGAATTGAAGCTCACTATTTTTTATTTCATTGTCATTTTTCAATGTATCCAATTCATTTGCGAGTTGACGATTTTTTTCTTCTGCCTTTTGTAAGTCGTCCTGATACTCTTCTAGTGAAGCTTGTTGCTCTTTGGTTTTGTTCTCAAGTTCATTTGATACCTTTTCTGAAGAATCTTCAGTACAGCCTACTAATACTAAAAATATTGATGAACACAGAAATACGAAAATTCCTTTCATAAAAACCTCCTCCTAAATCAGCAAAATTTCAGATAATACACTGAGTTTCTTAAGCTAAATCTTTCTGGAAATACGGTGTTCCTTATTCAACTATCCTGCCTCGTTAGTTGAAGAACACCAAATCTAAATCCCTTCATATTTTAACATAAATATCCAGAAGGCGATCTGATATATTTATGATCAAGACAAATAAAAAGGGGGCTCCCCTTATTCCAGGAAAGCGCCCGTTTACTGAAGAATTGAATTCGAGATAAATTACAAATATGTTCTTCCACTAACGCACTCCGGTAGCAAAAGATGAAATTGTACTATCCTTCTTCACTTAACGTTTTTGCTTTATCTCGAAATTCTTCAACCTGTGGTAACAGTTCATCAATTATTTTCTCAAATTGTTCCTGGTCTAATATCTCGTCATCATAAGAGGTTACGGTTTGAAAAATAATATCTAAATTATTTTTTATTTCATTATAGTTTGAAGTTTTAGTAGTAAGTAAATATCGAAGTCCTTGTTCGTAAGACGATAATACTAATTGAGGTTTTGTATCAATATATTTTGAATGGAAGGTTTCAAATGTATTTAATCTTAATAATGTATCTTTCATAAGAACATTATTCTTTGAATCAACTGCTCTAACAGTACCACTTATGTGGTTTTGAAAGATAAGTAATTCTTTTTTTAGTATCGCACTTTTAGCTTCTACATTTTTTTGGTATAGATTGATAGACAATACACCCAATAAGACTATAATAAGTGCCATTAGCACAAAATAAATACCTTTTCGCATCGACTCCCCCCTTTTTTTATTAAACAATACTGCTTCTTTAGTTTAAGATCATCTTTTCACAATGCCCCTCCATTTTAACATAATTCCCCAATTAGATTGAGCAGGGAATTATTCTGTCTTTACATTCTGAAAATAAAAAAAGACGCTAATTCTTATTAAAGAATCGCGCCCTAACACTGAAGACTTGATTTCGAGATAAATTAAAAGATAATATTCTTCAAAGCCTCCAATAAGCCTTGAAACTATCCAGGTTTTACAAATATATTAATAATTATTTTTCTTTAGTTTATCCAAATAATTAAATGCTTCTCTATATCTTTTTTGTTTTCCTATACTAGAAAAATTGTCCTCTAAGACCTTCTTAGCTTTATCATATTCATCTAGACTTATATAGGAAGCTGTCACATAAATTATCCACTGGTCAGATTTTAATGGTCGAGCATCTTTATTTTCATAGCTCTTAACAATTCCTTTTGCTGTTGAAACCTCATCAAGAAAATTAAATACCCAATTGATCATATAGAATTTAAGTTTCTCTCCAATTTGAAGATATCCTTCATCTTCATAAAAAAATAACCTTTTTTGATAACTTTTGGGTATCAAGGTTTCCAATGGTTGCCTTAATGTAATATCTGGTTTATTAGCTAATAGTTTTTCATCACCCACCATATTTAGGGCTATTTTATTAACATTAGGAACCTCTATTTTTATCCAAGGATATAGATGGGCTTCGGCATGCGATTGATATTTAGGATTTATTATTGTAGTTAATTCTACACCCTGCGAAGACTCTTTAAAGTTTCTTAGATATTTAGTCGAGTTCTTCCTTCTAGAAAAACCTTTAGCTTTGAGGAGTGCATCTAACTCTTTTTCCATCATAGCAATAGTTTTTTCTTTTACTATTTGTTTATTAACCAAGTTTCCACCTAATTTCTATAGGTTCTTCAATTATATACCTTTACTTGTCTAACTCCATGCTACTTCGATCAAATACTATTTAGAAACATTAGTCTTTATCTTTTTGGGGTGATACCAATATACTTAATCCTTCATCCTTTCCGTTGTCCCACATTTTCACCCACGGATAGGTATTCTCAGGCAAATGAAATGTTCTTTCTTCTTGTGGTTTGATATGCTCCATACTACACATAGTACCGTTAATCTTTGTTCCCGGATGAATACTTACATTTCTTCCAGTATCATTATAATATTTGAATTTCATCAGTTTTCACCTCTATTAATTTTATTTCAAGTTACTCATTATGAAATCCTTCAAGTTTATTTTTTTTTGATCCGTAAGAAAGACGCGTTATTAAACAAACGCGCCCGATAACGGAAATCTCAATTTCAAGATAAATTGCGGCTTTTCAAGCTTAATTTAAATCATATGTAACTAATTACGTCTTTCACATTATCAAGCTTTTTAATTCTTGGATCTATTGCATCTACTCCTATTCCAAAACCTTTCATATTCATGTTTATGGCTAAATCTATATCTGCTTTAGAATCACCGATCATAAAGGATTCATTTATATCTATATTAGAGTATTTGTTAATTGCTTTATGAATCATGCCAGTCTGGGGTTTAATACAGTTACAACCTTCATCCCTCCTATGAGGGCAATAAAATACATCGAGAATCTTGATTCCCTGAGAAGATAACCTCTCAATCATTAACTTGTTAATTTGCTCATACTGTTGCAATGTTATGTAACCTTCATTAATTAAATATTGATTGGTTATTATAATAATTTTATATCCTTGTTTTTGTACTTTTTGTAGTGTGTTAATAGAATTTGAAACAAATTCGGGAGTAGTTATACTTGACCATTTTTCGTCAGGATAATCTTCAATTATTGTTCCATCTCTATCAAAGAAAGCAACTTTTATTTTAACCATCTCCAACATTAAGAAGGGAAATATTCCATTAGTTCAGTACTATGGACGTAACCATTCTTTTTATAATAATTAATACTTTCATCGCTAGGCCATACTATAATGAATTCAAAGTTATTTTCCTTAACCCACTTATTAATTGTAGAAATTATCTTGCTTCCAATGCCCATATTTCTATACTGTTTAACAGTATATACATTTGTCATGAAAGCAAATGGATATGTTATTCTCCCAGGCCTTGGAACTTTTTGTATTAATTCTATGTAAATGTGAGATATTAGTTTTCCTTCCTCTTCCGCTACCCATATATACCACTCACCATTTTTCATCGCGTTCTCTAAAAAAGATCGACATTCTCTTTCAAAATCATTATATGAAGATTGTCTTTTACTATCATCGAACTCAATTGTATTATCCCACCTCATCCTTATTAGTTGATCAATGTCTTTTGATTCCGCTAGTCTTATATTCATTTATAATAACTCCTCCTCCATGTGTATATTTGCTTTTCTCATTTTAATACCAATTATTTCAAAACTATTCTTAAAACTCAATTTTTTACTACTAAAATAAAAAAACACGCTCAATGACGTGTTTAAAAGTATTTCGTATATAAATCATGTCTCATCTTACCACTAAGTTGTGCGTATAACTTGGTTGTTTCACTCTTCTCGTGACCAAGTAAGCTTTGAATAACTTCTACTGGAGCCCCATTATTAATCATGTGTGTTGCATAACTGTGTCGAAGTTGGTGGGGATGTATATTTTTATTGATACCTGCTCGGCAAGAGATCCGTTTAATAATGTATCGTATATTATCAATACTCATTCTCTTCCTCGGTCTTCTTTCTGTAATGAACAAGCAATCATACTCATCTTCACGTTCTTCTAAATATCTTTTTAACCACAGAGAGCAGCGAGTATTAAAGTACACTTCTCTTTCCTTGTCACCCTTACCATGAACAATGACAGAATTGGTAGCAAAGTTAATGTCATCTCGATTCAACTTTACGACCTCACCTATACGACATCCTGTAGAATAAAAGAACTCGAATAGCGCATTTTCCATAGAAGTATGGCAAGCTTCTCTCAAATGTTCTATCTCTAACTCTGATAAAAACTTTGGGATTCTTTTACCTATTTTAGGTTCTTTCAATTTTGTTGCTGGATCCATCTGTATGAATCCTTCTTCATATGTCCACTTAAATAGAGATCTAAGGCAACGTACTCTATGCCCCATACTGGATGGCTTCAGATGTTCACCTTCTTCAACCAAATAATTTTTTAATTGGTCAGTAGTAAGAGTATTCACCTCAACGTCCCCAAAATGACTCAGTAGTGTATTGTACTGGTAGCAATACGATTTCAATGTTAAAGGTGAATAACCTTCAATCTTTTTATCTAGTTGATATTTATGCCATACATCAGATAAAAGCATACTAATTCACTCCCCAAGGTTATAATCCAATTAATCTTGAATCTAGTATGACCTTGGAGAGTGTACTTAATACTTGCTTTATTCAATTATATAAGAATTAATACTTAATTGAACTCCCCATTAGACTGCATGTTCATGGACTTTCATAGTTCCACATAAGCGCCCTATTGCTGAAGACATGATTTCGAGATAATAGCAGTAAAGGATTAATTAATAGCCTATTATCCCAATTTAAAATATATTATTAAACTTCTTATACACTGCCCGAACACCTAATGGCCCAATTAATAATACCAGAATAAATAAGATCAAATTAGGTGGATTCTGATAATTTTCTCCATCTATTAAAATATACAAATTCCAAACTAACGCTCCAAAATAATATAATATTAAAAATATGTACAAACCCTTAGTAAATAAGTTTCTTTTATTCATATCCCCAAACATAAATTTTAGTAACTTCAAAACGAACACCTCTTTGTCAGCTAAGTTTACTATAGATTTTTCCATTTAACTTCTCAAGGTAACTGCATAGTTAGTATATCGACTAAAACAATTATTTTTCCAGCATCCTGTTAATATGACCCTATTTAAACAAACGCGCCCTTTAACTGAATACTTGAATTCAATATAATTATCAAAATGAACGTTTACCCTAACCAAATAGTTTAAATTCATTTTCACACATTTTAATCTTCTAAATCAGCGATATATAAAGGGAAATTGTCTGAAACTGATTTCTTCAAACATTCCATATGACAAAACATTTGTTGTTCCTGCTGAGTATCACTAGCCTTATCCCAATTAGATACTACTATAATTGAAGTAATATCTGGTTTTTTTGATATTATCCTCTTATCACAAAAACAACATTGATAGGAAGAATTATCATTCATAACATCACCACATTTCGTACTTCTCTTTTTAACTCAACTAGCCGTTAGTATAAGTACATTTTCTCACAACTAATTCAATTCTTATAACAAACAAATATCCAGTTAAACCTAGGTTATAATATATCAAGATAAATAAAAAACGGTCTTTCCTTACTCCAGAATTGCGCCCTATAAATGAACACTTGAATTCGAGATAAATCATAAAATGCCATTATATTGCCATTAGTTATAGCCACCATTCTTTTTGGGGAATTAAATTAATGCTTTTAAAATTAAAATTCTTTTCAAACCAACGATACATTAAAGTTTTCTTTACTAAATACTCTGAAGCAGAATGCGAAACACCTATTAATGACATTTTAGTATGTTTTGCATAGTTTTTAACTTCGTCATATCTTTTCTTTCCGTAATCATTATCTATATGGCAATGAATTTCACCAGAGATATAAGCATCTACTCCTCTATCCTCAGCGATTTGCATCCACTTTGTTTTATCACCACAACCAGCAACAATTGCCACTTTTTTCACCTCTATTTTGTTTCCTTCAAAATCTACATAAGGAATATCAAAAATACTTTGAAGTTGTTTTATTAAGCTATCTGTATGGGTTGGTTTTATGTTTCCGATTATTCCAATATCGTCATGTCTTTCATTATGAATAAATCTTTCTGTTATTTCTACTTTCATTTCTTCCGCAATTGCTTGACTTGTGCCTAAAGTTTTATGATAATCCATAGGCGCATGGCAAGTATATATAGAAAGCCCCTTATTTATTACTTGGTCTAAAAGAGATTCATCGATCGGGACGAACCCTCTCCCCCATTTCCCGTTTGGATCTCCACACTCCATTAACAGAGGATGGTGCATAAACAATAAATCACCAGCTGCTCCTTTACTTATAAAACTTTCCAATACATCTTTTGTTGGAAAAACTGCCAAAAATAAATTTTGTACATTTGGATTACCTTTTATCATTAAACCATTAAATAGCTCGTTAAATTTAGGTTCAAATTTCTCTTTCCAATCTACCTTTCCTGCATAAACTTGAGGGATAAACCTACTAAAAGCAGGGTCCTTTCCAAACCGTTCAATCTCAAATTTAGCATCCAAATCACGAACAATATCCTCTAAATTTACCAATCAAATACTCCTTTCTTTTTTCTTTCTCTCAAACAAAACAAAAAACACCCATCCCATATAAAGGGACGAGTGTTTCACCCGTGGTTCCACCCAATTTTCCATTACCTTTAAGGAATGGCTTTGGTAATGCTGTATCGTAGCTTTACGGTATGAACTACTTTTCTTTCATCTATACAGCTCAAAGGTGGTAAGTTACTACACTGCATTAGGAAGATCCCAGCATTCCTTCCCTCTCTGATAACCGTTTGCAATAACTCTTATCCTCATCGTCGCAAAATTTTAATTCAATATATATCATTTTCCATATTTAGTCAAATACTATTCGAAACGACCTGTTTTAAATAATTATTTACAATAAGATCTTTAACGGTATTGAACTGAGTAGTTAACTTTATATTCTACAGCTTCTCCTAAAGATGCCAACCCTTTTTGTTCCAAGTAAGCGCCCATTACGGAAGACTTGAATTCGAGGTATATTTCCTATTTATATTACTCTAACCCCTTTGTTTTAAGTATCAAAATTCACCGTGTATATTCTTGCCATTGTTCTATTCCAATTTATTTATTGCTAAATTCAATTTAGAATTATCCTTAGTTAATGCTTAAAGAAATAAACTTTTATTAGTTGATTTAAATACAAACCCCTTAGTATTTTACGGTAAATATTGTTCACTAGCTAATATTAATTTTTTATTGACAAAATACAAGTTAAATAATCGGTTGTGCTCATTTACCTTATTCTGTAGCTCCTCTGCTTCTGATATTTTAATCAAATCATTACTATTAAGTACGTAAAAATCAGCATTACTTGATACAGAAACCCTTTTACTTTCCTTCATTTCAATTTCAAAGCCATTTGGAGCCTTATTGTCGGCTTTCTTATTGACGAATTCTATATACATTGATAAATTTTCTTGATTAATCTCTTTAATATAGCCATATTTGTGCTCTAAACCTGGAATGTGATTTACTAATTTTCTTAGTTGAGAAACTTCTACATCAAATTGTTTAGTTAAAATTAGATTATTTGATGCTATTCTATTTTCCAATACCTTTATTTGTTTTTGATTCTGATCAATTATGTCCTTTAAATGAGCAATTGATTGATCAAACTCTTTTTTAAAATCCTTTGATACAGATGTTTTTTCACTATAATCTGCTTTATTTGATACAGATGTTTTTTCACTATAATCTGCATCATTCGAACATGAAATTAGTAAAAATAAAAGGCAAAAGCTTGAGAATAACTTCTTCAAAATATTCAACTCCTTAATAAAGGTATACAGATAGCCATTTTAGGCTATCTGTATCTAAAAAGAAATTAGTAAATAGGAAGTGGGTCTCCATCATCTGCAATTCTATCATATCTTACTGGTATAAAATCATTCGATGTTTCTAACCAATACCATGTACGGCTATAATCTTGTGCACTTTGGTTTCCGTCTGTAGTAGCTTCTTTAGTATATATTCCATTTGATCCACTATTGACATATAAGAGTGTATGGAATCCACTATCATTTAGCGCATCCATATATTTTAAGTCTGATTTAGTAATATTATGGGTTATTTCATAAAGAGAACTAGTACTGTATTTTTTGTCACTTCTGTACCAAGCTAGTGCAACAAAGCCTGAACAGTCTAGACCAGTAACCGAACTTACTCCATAACCATTTGTATCTACATCGCCTGTTTGGTAGCCATTTTGTTGATAGTAGTTAAAACTATTTCTACTACCTGCACCTATATCATGGGCATCTCCACCTCCCCATTTGTATGGAATACTTTCTAGAGTTGAACCACTAGAGGCATTGCTTACATAGTCAGGAAGTACTGTTCCACTTGCTTGACTTTTGTTAGAACTACTTACTGTCCATGTTTCATTAATCATTGAGTTAGCCCTAGAACCAGCATCACTTCTGTGAAGATAACCATTTTCCCCAGTATTACTTTGTGTTGAAACATCATTATTTGTTTCAGTTTGAGTACTTGAAACTTTGGAGCTACTAACTTTATTAGACATGTCTTTTGTAAAATTATTAATTCTATCATCTAATCTTTTTTCGAAGGTTTTTCCTGGTTTAAGTTCATATAACGTTAAATGATTCTCTTTAGGTGATATAAGATATATCTTGTTATTATCAACTCTAACAAGGTGACGTGGGGCGAAATACATTTCTTCTAACGGAATTCTTACAGCTCCTATTGTTTCCCCTTTTTTATTTGCAACATATACATGTGTTTCGGCCATAATTTTTGGTATATGTGATGCAACCTCAGTTTTAGTATAAATAATACGATTCGGCATAATTGAATTTACGGTTAAACCACCATATGATTCCTCGAAGTTAACTGTAAAATCTCCTATTGTTTCCCCATTATTAAATGTAATTTTCCCTTTATTTTCGTTAATTTTTTCCTCAACATTCGGAAGGTTAGATTTACCTAATTTATTTCCGGATTTCAGTTCAACTATTATATCTTGTGATTGGTCTACTGTTATTTTATTGTTAATTGTCTTACCCAATCCAGTAGGTATTGTAATTTCTTTAGGTACATCATATGAATTAACTTTTTCTCCATCCTTGTTAATTTCATATACAAACCTTTTCGCTGAATCTAATACATATATCGTTTGATTATCAAGAACTATTAAATCCGATAACCATCGTGCATAGCTCAAGTCGTAAGAGCTGATAAATGACCCGCTTTCATCAAACACGGAAACCTTTTTATTCACATTATCTAGAAAGTATACATTGTTATTTTGGACATAGAAACTTACTACGCCAGTTCCGATTTCCCCTTCGGTTCCGTTTGGTGTAAATCCTAACTGGTCATCTTTAGCCCCATATGCAACATCAAAAACCTTATTAATTTGTTCATAATCGTAGATGGAAGTACGTGATGATTTTTCTGCAAAACTCGTGGTCGGTAATAAACTAATAATCAAAGTTGATAATACTAGATAAATTAACGACTTAAATTTATTCATATAATTCACTCCCATTTTAGTTTTGAACAAGCCTGTTAGGATAATTATAACATTTACAGAGTGCAGTGAACTTGGGAAAGTAACGTTAAATTTCCTTAGAATAATTAGGTTGAAACAGTATTGTTTGCGAAAAAATTTAAAGTTTTTTTCTAGTTGACCCGCTATACTAACTGAACAGAATAGTATATTGTATTCATTCACCTTAAAATTAGAGAACCTACTCAGCTGCCTTCTCATTTGGAGGAATATTCAGCGTTTTAATATCTTTCTTGAACTCTTTCATGGTTCGCCCCATGGTATTTATCGCGTGAATTATGTAAATCATGATGCGATGCATGAAGGCTAGATCAAACACGTTAAAAGGACTGAGAAACCCTTATTCCAGGACTTCGCGACCTTCAAAAATATTTATTTTTCTAATTGAATTTAAAGGTCTCAAATTGTTTATGAGCTTTTTTCAAGTCACCTTTCTGGTACATGGCAATTGGGGTTTCACCTAACAATGTTCACAAATTCCAATAAAATTCAAATATGATGGTTTAAAAAGTATTACAACTACTTTGTGATTGTATTTGGCATTTAATTTATGTATGACATGGCAGTCTGTTTTTTGTATATAAAACAGACCGGAAAATAAAAGTTTTGTATAAAACTTTGCATACTTTCCGGTCTTTCCATTTACTGTTTATTCCAGTTTTGCGCCCGTTTACTGTACACTTGAATTCGAGATAATTAGGATCTTCAGCTAAGCATACGTTAGTTTAAATTAGCATATTAAAAGCCTTATTCTATTTTCATTGTTAGTCAATCATATCATATGAAATATAGTTCCATTTTTAGAAAAGACATCTAATCCTTCACAATTGGAACAATTTATTCTTCGTCTCCAAAGTAATACGGAACACGGTGATTTTCTTCTATATTTACAATTTCAACTTCTCTTCCATTTAAAGTAACTTTATGAACTTCTGGGTCAGTAATGATACCGTAATAAGCAAAAGGTGCTTTTTCCCCTCCACCATTAAATCCAAATTCATCTCATTGTATATCCTCGATTAAACCATTGCCATTGACCATATAACGGAATCACTTGTGAAAGTTCACCTTAGAAACATAATAAAATAACAATGATGGAACACAACGAAAAAGGATGAAGCACCACCAAATTAGAGGTGCATCATCCTTTTTCAAATTCATTCATGTATGATAATACCTCTACTTTTCTTCAAAGCTTTTCCTTATTTATTCGCCACATCTGTCATCCCATTGAGTGCTAAAAAACATGTTATATGAACACACTTTATACTCTTTTCTGCATTTCGACAAAGTTCTCTTAATTTCCTACAAAAAAGGAGATGCCCCCAAAAATATGGAACATCTCTTTATAAAATATGAATTAATATCTCCCACAAATAACTTCAAGTGTGAAATTCCTTAATAGAATGAGCAATATTTTGTTGGAATTTTATTGTTTAATCCACTAGTATATATTTATTTGTGGTGGTGTAGCTGAGATAACTTCTACAATATCATCCTCTGTAATAAATAAATAATGCTCTATAGTCACATCTGCAAATTTCCCACAGCTTTCTTTATTAAACCATTTTATAAATGAAGAGTTAGTTGATTTATAAACAGGCCAAGTAAAAAAATCATTTCCGTATTCTTGTGACCAATAATTGATTGATTTTAACATATCACCTTCATCAGTTACTTTTAATGTTAAAGCTGAATAACCAAAAACAATATCAATTTTTTTTTCATCATAACTTTCAAATTGAATTTTTAACCCGTTCTTATTTTGTAAAAGGCACTCTAGCGATATTTTATTTGGAAAGCCATCAAAAGGTTCCCATTTTTGCCAATGAGATTTTCTCATTATTTCTCCCCCCTGTTAATAGCGGAATTTTATTCTGTCATATTTATGCTTAATAATCTCAATCGTTGGGTCATTACCTGAACTTTTAATGCGTACGTTGATATCTACTGTATTACCATTCATATTTATTTTACCTCTTTTTCCAATTTCTACACCATCTTCTAAAATAGGCTTTACGTTTTTAGGTTTTAATGCTTTAAAGTCTTTTACTGCTTGATTATATCCACCTGACTTCTGAAATATTGTAGATTTTTTTTGTTGAAGAGGTTTAGCACCATCAATTAAATCATCTACGGTTTTAGTATTAAATTTTGTAACATTAGTCAATAAATTAGAGGCTTTATCTTTTAGTTTGTTTACATTCTTAGAAACCCAACTAGTCCCCTTTACAGCACCTCTTTTAATAGTATTACCTATTTCAAAGAGTGGCCAAAACATACTTAATGGGTTATTATCAATCATATTTTGATATTGTTGTTCTACTGAATAAACCGGAATCTGACCACTAGGATCGCTATACATAACTGGGTTATTTAATGAATAAGCAAATACATTATGAGAAAGAATTTTTCCCACTTTCCCTCCATAAGTATCTGCATTTAAAAAGCGCCCCCACTCAGGGTTATAATACCTTGCATTCAGGTAATATAGTCCTGTTTCAGAATCATAACGATAACCACGATAACGGTAGGGATTCTTTTCTCCTACAGTATCAGCTTTGGAGCCTGTGATAGCTTCAATTTTGCCCCACGTATCATATTGATACGTAACTACTCTTGTCCCGGATTCATCTAAGATTCCAATGATATCCCCTTGAGCATTTCGAACGTAGTAGTAGTCCTCACCGTTTAGATTCATGCTGACGAGCGTTCCCGCAGAATCATACGTGAAATAGATCTCGTCCGTTCCGTTGGTTTGATACGTGACTTTATTTCCTTCTAGGCGATACTTGGTCGTTGTCGTTACGCCATTCGACTCTGACTTCTTCTCGGTACGAATGCCGGAATCATTATACTTAAAGGATAGATCGACTCCATTTCCTGTGATGGATTGAAGTTGGTCTCCAAATGTCCAACTATAACTGTAACCATCATAGGACAGTGGATTTCCAATCGAATCGTAAGAAATAGACTTTCCATCAAATTTAGTCAGCTTATCCTGCCAATTGCTATCCCCATACTGATAATCAATGGTTCTATTTGGCAAACCTAAATTAGATCTTGAAGCTGTGGTGTAATCATAGATTTCTTTCGCAAGAATGTTCCCACCATCATCATAATAGTAAATGACAGTTTGGTTTAGCATCTCATTATTTTCACGAGTTAATTCATTAAGTCCGTTATATTCATACGAAACCGTCTGTCCGTTTTTTGTGATGTTGATAATGTTCCCATTCGCGTCATAATTATAAGTTATAGGAGTTCCACCAACATTAAGCGTATCGATTAATGTTGTGGTTGAGGATGCACCATATCCTCCTTGCTTATAGGTGTACGTTGTTTTAAACTCAGCTTTTCCTGTGTCAACAGTTTTTGATGATAAACGACCGATTTGATCATATTTAGAATGAACAGTATTTACTCGACCCTTGTTATGAATCTCTTGGACAGAGGTATTCGATAATACAAGATCAGAGTAAGTGAATTGCTCTAGATGACCATTTAATATGTTCTCACTGTTCTCGTTACTTCCTAACGTTGTTATTCCACCGGAAAAGTCCTTAAAGTCACTTGTACTTCCAGTATAACTTACGTCATTCACAAACAACGTTGTATCAAGTGTTGAACTTGTATTGATCCATTTCACTGTAACAAAATACCATTGGTCCGGTTGGATCGTTTCTGACCCTGTTACGATAGGTGTTATCGTACCAGCTGTATCTTCAGTCGTCACTTTCACCTTATCATCTGAATCCACAATGACATTCAGTTGACCATTGCTGCTATCCTTATTGGATAGAATTGTACGTTTTGTTCCTTGTTCAGACGTTTTAAACCACATTGACATGGATCCAGCATCATCACTAACCCCTAAGTCATACTGAACAGAAGGTTTAGATGTTGTGTTTTTCGTAAATGGTTTTGAGAAAGGACTTTCTTCAAATTGAATATTATCAAATCGAACAATATCATTGTCTTTGACACTTGTACGAACCATGACTTTTATTCTTTTCGTGCCACTCGGAATCGTAAAGGACTCTGAAATTTTCGTCCACTCATGTTCAGGAATGTTCTTCTTGACGATACTATAGGAACCAGAAATCAGGTTTCCAGCAGAATCAAATGCCTGTATAGAGAGTTTCGGCTGGGTACTTCCTATTCTCTTAGCTTGGGCACTTAAAGTAAACACCCTAGAAGAAGTGGTCTCAGATGAAAATACATAGTCTTGATTAGCTACTGAATTAGTCGTACTGCCATCTGTGAGATTATCACCATCCACATTTTCAAGACTTGTTCCACCATCAACACCATCGTTTACAGCACGCCAAACGCCAGTAGAACCATCCCAGTCTGCAGTAGACCAACTACTTAATGACGTTGCCTCTTCAAAGGAAGGGTTATCTAATAAGTTTGTTGTTGTTTCATAAACAGCTAAAACAGACTTTCCATTCGTATCTTTTTCATACGTATCCTCATGACTCTTTGGATTTGTTCCTTTAGAACCTTTTAAGCCTCCATTTAATTGGAAGTATTCCGTATCTTCAAAACCTGGTAAGCGTGTAAAGGAAACATTCTTTTCTCTGTTATCTCTGTCATAACGATAGGATGTTTGATAACTATCATTTGATGACGTTACCTCTGTAAATGCTTCGAGTTGATTATTCTTGCCATACTCGTAGAACTTACTAAACCCATCACTCGTGGTTACACGGCTCAAACGATCCGAAAGATCATAATAGTAATGATAATTACGAACATTTACTAAGTCTTTGTGATAGCCAAGTAATCCAGAACGGTTATAAGAGTACTGATATTGGCTGATTCCATTTAAAGAAAGGTCGGTCACTTGATTATCAGCGTTATATTGATAGCTGATGTTATCAGTAACCCCAACATCTCTTTGATACTCTGTACTTTCTAGCCTCCCAGTATGAATCACATTCCCATTTGCGTCCGTGTATTGTTCATAGTTCTTGGTAACAAGTGTTTGATTACCAACTTTTACGTTGGTTTTATTTCCAAATTGATCATAGGAGAAAGTGTACGTGACATCATCATCGGTTTGAGAATCGACATCAGTATTATGAGCAACTGTTTTAATACGACCATTTTCGTATGTGTACGTATTACTTGAGTTTCCTTTTGTGACATTTGTGATACGGCTGCTATCGTCGTATTGATACGATTTCACATTTCCTTTAGGATCGGTTTCTTGATCTAACTCATCAGCAGACTCATTCCAATTGAACGTATAGGAGTTACCAGTTGGGTTGGCTAAATTTGTTAGATAATGACCACTTTGGCTGTATGAGGTGTATGATCTTTTATAGAGAAAGTCATCACCAACTGTTGACTTTGTTGCATTTCCATTACTGTCGTACTGAAAGGAATACTTCACATTCGTCGCAGATGTTGCACTTTCAAGGTGGTGTTTCGTTTTGCCATCATCATTTGTATCGTCATCATAATCATACTCAAACTTACTACCTTTCGGGTCAACCGACTCAATTAAATCGTTATTTCCATCAAACTTAAATTCTGATTTTTTGTCATTTAAGTCTTTGGTTGACTGGATATTTCCTTCTGAGTCATATTGATAACTTGTACTGAAAGGCTCACGGTACAACTGCAATCCATCGAAGTAAGCTGTGTTTTCATTGTAGTAATACTCCGCATATAATGTCACCGATTGGTAAGCAGCATCCGTGATTACTTTGCCTGAGAGATACTGCCATTGTGGTGAGTCTTGATTAAAGTTTACTCGCTTCCATTGATACGTTCCGTCATTACGTTTAACACCAACTTCTAAAGAGAAACGTCTTCCATCTAACGGTACTGAATCTCCTTTTGCCCAGCCCCCAAATACTAATACATCATCTTTTTCACCTGATACAATAACGGTTTGAGAGATAAACTTCCGTTTATCGTGTTCTCCTTTAACCTGATATACACTTTCATCTAATGGTTCAGGAGGTAAGGGTTCACCTGTATCCTTTAATGATTTCAACTGATCCTCAGTACCATTATGAGTGTTCTCCGTCCAGTATGTTGGAGTACCACTTCCTTTTGATACATCCGTATTTTCTATTAGGTTATAACGGTTTGCCGTATGCCCTTCTTCTATTTGTAGAGCATCGAAATAAGCTACACCGGACTCTTGTATTACACTTGGTCGAACATTAACCGTATTACTAGCAGCATTCTCCGACAATGTAAAGCTCATTTCATATCGTTTCCAACCATTTGTACCATTGATAAATTGACCTTCTTTATCGATCCAGTTCCCATTATCATCTTGGTACGTAGCCACTAATGAAGCACCTTTATTGTTCAGTTCAGTCATATTCTCAGTTTTTATATATCCAGAGAAGGTATAGGTTTTCCCTCTTTCTAGAGTTACAGCTTGAGAATAATAGTGACGTGACGTTTGATTCGTTTTATCAATTTTCAAAGAACGATTTCCAATATAACTAGCTTCAGATGTTAAGCTTAAGTTAGCTGTTGATCCACTCCAGCTAAGTGCATCCCAATTTCCATCTTGTTCAATATTATGATTCATTATATGGTTCATGGATAATCTCTGTAGTTTAGATTGATTTGTTAACTTATTTTTGTTTACACCAGGAGTTTCATTATAATCGAAATACTTTGCATACCCACGATCGTTTTGAATAGAAACAGTGTTTCCATAATCATTGAACTGATAGATGTTTTGCTTATTTCGATAGTCTGTAAATACTGTTTGGTTTTCTTGGTATTCGATGTTCAAATATTTCCCTAATGTTTCACCTGAGGAATCTACGTGCTTTTCTTCAATCTTTTTAACACGATAAGGGCTGGCATTATAATAGGAATAATCCATTTGATAACCATCTGAATTTTTTACAAAATCCAAATTGTTTTGATTATCGTACGTGTAGGTTGCTGTCTTACCATCCGGTGAAGTAATAGTTAGACTATTGCTTGCGTAATCAATAGTGGTTACTTTGTTGTCTTCATCCGTAATGGATTTTAATTGGTTATTTGAGTAGTAATTTAATGTGAACGTATGATTAGTCCCTGCTTGTACTTCGGATAACCTTGAATTACTATAGAACAGCTTAATGGTATTTCCATCAGAATCCTCGATATATTTTAATTTCCCGTTTGAATTAAAGCTAAGTTGATTATCTTTCTTATCTTCAATTACATAACGTTTATCTGTAGATGCAGAGTCAACCGTTAACGTTAAGTTCAAGCCCGTTTCATCTTTGTAGGTATTCGTTGACTCCTTCTTTAAATAGTGCTTTGAACCATTTTCATCTGTATACACATAATAACTTGTGTTATCAATCTCTTGATATTCAACAGTTTGCGTTAAGTTTAAACGCCATCCTGGTCCATACCCTATATACTTCTGTTTATCGTTACTATTGTAGACGTGCTTAATGCTCACTGGCATTCTTTCACTACTGTAGGACATATCATTTCGAATAAATACTAAATTCCCATTGGCATCATTGATATACCCCGTACCAGCTCCCCCAACTCCATGAGCATGGAATGTCCAATAATTCTCTAAACCTGAATTATTCTGATATTGGAATACAGCTTGTGGGCGGATATTTTCATACGTGGATGACGTATCTGATGAAACATAATCTGTATAATTCGCATTCTCATCTTTATTTTTGAGCATCAAACCATTATTATTACTAGAGCTATACCATTCTTGGGCAATTTCTGTGATATCCCAATCGTAGTAATCATCCCCGTCAATCATCTGGTAATCTACAACTGATTCGTTATGTTGTGGTTGATTTGCCCATGTAATGGTATTGGTATCCCAGCTTTCCTTAACCTTATGCACATTTACTTGAGCGCCTGTATTTTTATAGGAATAAGGGAATAAACGGAAATAGGCTGTTGTGATATAGTGACCGGTACTTAATTCTGGTAGGTCAAACTTTATAAATGTACGATTTCGTCCTGACGAAGATCCATATCCCGTTTTATTAATCACACTCGTGATATAATTGGTGTTTGGATAACCTTCTGAAACATGGTTATCATAAATTTTGGTTGAATCTAAGGATGTACTTAATGTTGGGTCAATCGTTACTGGATATTCTCTTGAGCTATCGGATAACCATTCTTGACTTGGTTTAACAGTTAATTGATATTCATGTTTTTTATTTTGAGTTAAATCAACCGATATATCTTTCGATAAAGCTCCCGTAGCATCATACATAAAAGGGGCTTCCATTTCGAATATTTTAGTATTCGGTTGTGTTTCATCAAAGAACATAATTGTATTATCTTCTTTTAGTTTGGCGATTAGGCCTTTTGAGTTTAAAGTAAAGGAAAACTCAGGAGAATCTACAGGTTTTTGTAAAATAATATTTTCTTTTACACTCTCCGGTAATACCTCATAAGATAGATCAATATTTGTGAAAATCCCCTTATAATCAACGATCGATTTAAGGTTCGTGAGGGTTTTCCTACGTTCATTTTTATCTAGACCATCTAATAGTTCCTGATCCTCCGGTCTTACTGAAGCTTTTACATTTAGTGTATTGTTCAATGACCAGGACACTTCGTAGCCATCTTTTTTAATCGTTACTAACTTATTCGCATTTGAATTATTAGCTAAGTGAACTTTATAATCATTTTGTTTGTTTATAAAAACGGTTTTATTGTTTGAATTCATAACTTCTTCTAAAGAGTTATCAATATCTTTCCATTCACCGTTTTCTTTATAGTGAACGGGTTTTTTATATACAGCGGCTTCATAAGTTAAATCTTCTTTTAAAAAGTGTTTAACATTTTTTTCCCGCTTTTCTTTAATCTCACCGACAATATCGGACTTTTGATTTTGGTCCTCCACGGTCGTATCATGTGGCGGCTCTACAATATTGCTTTCTGCCAATACTTGATTTGGTATGTATTGAACTAGTAAAGCCATGATCATAAATAAACTTATGAACTTCCTAAAACTTCTCAAGATGTTTCCTCCTTGTTGTTGTGTTACAAATATTAAAAAGATTACAAGTTATGTAACCTCTCTGATACTATATTGTAAAATGGACCAATTTCTTAATAAATACAAAAATTCTTCATCTGTAGGATTAAATTGGATTTATAATTAAAGTTATCCATTAGAAAAAGAGGTACTGAAAAACCAAGCACCTCTAATTTATTTCTTCAATTGTTAAGAGAATTTAAAGCTTTTGGAAGTATAAATCTTCTTTTTCCTTTACATTATCTCGAATTCAAGTCTTCAACATAATGGCCCTAATCTTGAAATCTTGAATTCAAGATAATAAACCATTTAATCAATAATTAGCTTTCCAAACGGGATGATTTGCGACACAAAAAACCTTTCTCTAATTTTTGTTTTTAGTCATCTTGAATTAGCTAAATGAATTCTTGATATTGTATTTGGCAATAATGTACTTCGAGCAACAAAAAATTTTAGAAAGTGAGGATGCGAATGAAAGGACATTTCTACAGAAGAGGCTGTAAATGCAAAAAGAAAAAATGCACTTGTGGATCAAAGTGGGCTTTCACCATTGATATTGGAATCGATCCAATCACCGGAAAGAGAAAGCAGAAGACAAAGAGTGGTTTTAATACGGAACAGGAAGCTGAAGCTGCTGCTGCCGCTCTAATTCATGAAGTAAACGAAGGAACTTATTTAGAGGAATCTGATAAAACCTTCAGCGAATTTACAATAGAATGGCTTCCCATCTACAGCGATTCTAAAGATGTAAAGCCTGGAACCATTAGAGTCCGTCTTCATGAAATCGGAAAGTTGTTACCCTACTTTGCTCAATTAAAATTAAAAGATATCACACGAAAGATGTATCAAGATGCTCTAAACGATTTAAAGGAACAAGGTTATTCTGATAGTACAAGAGAGGGCATCAACCGAACAGGAAGGATGATTTTTCGGAAGGCTCTAGAACTGGAGCTAATTAAGAAGGACCCTACTGAGTTTGCTTATGTAAAGAAGGATAAGAAAACGATTGAACAGTTAGAAGAGGAGGAAGTTCCAAAGTATCTTGAAAAAGAAGAGCTTGCCTTATTTTTAGAAACAGCCGGAATTCATGGACTCGAGCATGATGACCTGGTGTTTTTGATCCTCGCTTATACCGGAATAAGGGTTGGTGAGTTAGTTGCTCTCAAGTGGAAGGATGTAGACTTCAAAAACCACACGATCAGTATTACCAAGACGTACTACAATCCGAATAATAACGCCTTAGAGTATCAATTACTCCCACCGAAGACCCGAAAATCGAGAAGAAAAATTGTTGTGGATGAAGATGTCATTAATGCTTTGAAGGAGCATAAGAAGGTTCAGAATAAAGTCATTGAACAATTAGGTAATGATTACTATAACCAAGACTTTATCTTTGCAAAGATGGAGCGACAGTTTGGTTATCCTATTGTAATCAAAAACGTTCGAGACCACATGAAAAGGCTCCTTAAAATTGCAGGTCTAAATGAAGATTTAACACCACACAGTTTGAGACACACACATACGTCACTTCTTGCTGAAGCTGGTGTATCGCTTGAACAAATCATGGATCGTCTTGGTCATACGGACGATCAAACAACGAAAAATGTGTACCTCCATGTCACGCAAGAAATGAAAAAAGAAGCTTCCCAAAAGTTCAGCGAACTAATGAGAAGCCTCCGTTAAAAACCTCAATGTTAGCAAAATGTTAGCATTTCACTCTCATCTTACTTAAAAACCCACTCATATCAAGGGTTTGAGCGACTATTACATCATGCCGCCCATTCCGCCCATGCCACCCATGTCAGGCATGCCGCCGCCAGAATTATCATCTTCTGGATGGTCTGCTACAACCGCTTCTGTAGTTAGGAACATTGCCGCTACAGATGCTGCGTTTTGTAGTGCGGAACGTGTAACTTTTGTTGGGTCTACGATACCAGCTTCGATCATATTTACCCATTCGCCAGATGCAGCGTTGAAACCAACGCCTACTTTTTCGCCTTTAAGACGCTCGATGATTACAGATCCTTCTAGACCAGCGTTGTGAGCAATTTGGCGAACTGGCTCTTCTAGTGCACGAAGTAAGATCTTCGCACCAGTAGCCTCGTCATCAGATAGATCAAGTTCAGCTACTTTGTTGTAGATGTTTACTAGTGCTGTACCACCACCAGCTACAATACCTTCTTCTACTGCAGCACGTGTGGAGTTTAATGCGTCTTCGATACGTAGTTTACGTTCTTTAAGCTCAGTTTCCGTAGCTGCACCAACTTTGATAACTGCTACGCCACCTGCTAGCTTAGCAAGACGCTCTTGTAATTTTTCTTTATCAAACTCAGAAGTTGTTTCATCTAAGTGCGTACGGATTTGATTTACGCGGTTGCTGATTTCTTGTGGGTCACCAGCACCTTCAACGATTGTTGTGTTTTCTTTTGTAACCACAACTTTGTTTGCACGACCAAGCTGCTCAAGCGTAGTGTTCTTAAGGTCTAAGCCAAGGTCTTCTGTGATTACCTGACCACCTGTCATTGTAGCGATGTCTTCAAGCATTGCTTTACGACGATCACCGAAACCAGGTGCTTTAACAGATACAGCGTTGAATGTTCCGCGAAGTTTGTTCACAACTAGTGTTGCTAATGCTTCACCTTCAACATCTTCAGAGATCATTAGAAGTGGGCGGCTTTGTTGTACCACTTGCTCAAGAACAGGAAGAACTTCCTGAATGTTTGTGATCTTCTTATCTGTAATTAGGATGTAAGGATTCTCAAGAACCGCTTCCATCTTATCTTGGTCAGAAACCATGTAAGGAGATGCATATCCGCGATCGAACTGCATACCTTCTACAACTTCCATTTCTGTGTTGAAGCCTTTGGATTCTTCAATTGTGATAACGCCGTCGTTACCAACACGTTCCATAGCTTCAGCAATTAGTTGACCTACTTCTTCGTCAGCAGAAGAGATAGATGCAACCTGTGCAATGGATTCTTTGCCTTCGATTGGCTTGGAGATGCTTTTCAGTTCATTAACTGCTACCTCAGTCGCTTTTTCAATACCACGACGAACGCCTACTGGGTTAGCACCAGATGCAACGTTTTTCAGACCTTCTGTAATCATAGCCTGCGCAAGAACCGTTGCAGTAGTTGTACCGTCACCAGCGATTTCGTTTGTTTTAGAAGCAACCTCAGATACAAGCTGTGCACCCATATTTTCGAAATGGTCTTCTAATTCAATTTCTTTCGCAATTGTTACACCATCATTCGTGATCAGTGGAGAACCGTATTTTTTATCTAAAACAACGTTACGTCCTTTTGGTCCAAGTGTTACTTTTACTGTGTCCGCTAGACGGTCAACACCGCGTAGCATGGAACGACGAGCATCTTCACTAAACTTAATATCTTTAGCCATTATGAAACAACCTCCTTAGAGTTATCTATATTGAATAAAACGCACATTTTTAATTATATTTCTAACCAATTACAGCTAGTACATCGTTTTCACGTAAAATTAAGTACTCTGTACCTTCGTATTTTACTTCGGTACCTGCGAATTTCGAGAAGATGATGCGGTCGCCTTCAGAAAGTTCAAGTGCAACCTTTTCTCCGTTTTCTGTTACACGTCCAGAACCTACAGCAACAACTTTTCCTTCTTGAGGCTTTTCTTTAGCAGAATCCGGAAGAACGATACCGCTTGCTGTTTTTTCTTCCTGTTGAACTACCTCAATTACAATACGATCACCTAGTGGCTTTAACAAATCAGACACCCTCCTCAAATTGGTCTTTAATTGGTTTTCAAATCTGATTTATTAGCACTCTCATAACCTGAGTGCTAACACATTTATTATAATAATGAATTCTTCGAAAATATGCAAGCATTTTAAATGCAATTTTCTCATAAATATTTCCTAATTGAAAAGCGGAAGCGACCTGTTAGGGCACACTAGCCTCTGGGAGCCCGAGCTAGACATCTCAGAATAACCTCCTCCACTTTTCAAACAAGTTAACAACCACACCCTACACCATTATGACACCCTATGTACAATCTAAACGTTTCAATTTGATTCTAAATTTGTGTTACAATACGTAGAATGGAACAAACGTGTACAAACTAAGGGGAGTCGTTCATTTTGCCAAACAGATATTGGTATGTCATCATAACTTACATTGTTATACAACTTTCCGGAATTATTGGATATCCAATCTTACACTCCATCACAGGAATGACTGACCAAGGTCAGATTGCTGCATATTGGAGCTTGATAAGTTTTCCTTTAGGCCTAGTCCTCATTCTATTCATTTTAAAACCGGATATGAAGAAAACTTCATTAAGAGAAGGATCTTCAACGGGGAACTTAATCTTATGGAGCTTCTTGGGGATCTTACTTGCCTATGCAGGTCAGATTGTAGCAGGTCTTATTGAACTTGCACTCGGTATTCAACCCGAGTCGCAAAACACTCAAAACTTAATGGAAATTGCGAAAGCGACACCTGCTTTCATAATCATTATCGCTTTAATTGCACCAATCTTAGAGGAAATCATTTTCCGGAAGATAATTTTTGGATCCTTATATAAAGTAACGAACTTTTGGATTGCAGTTTTTTCATCATCGCTCATATTCGCTTTTGTACACTGGGATTTCGAGCACATCTTAAAGTATAGTGCGATGGGCTTTGTTTTTGCTTTCCTTTATGTAAAAACCAAACGAATCATTGTACCGATTATTGCTCATATGATGATGAATTTAATTGTTGTACTCATTCAGTTAAATGTCGACATTGAAAAAATGGAAAAACAGCTAGAAGAATTACAGACTATTTTAATTGGAGGCTAAAACGGATCATGCGAACGTCACCATTATTTATGGCCTTTTTGTATTTTTTAATGGGGGCTGTATTCACTTATATAGCCGTTCAAAGCGCTAACGAGACGATATGGAACTTTACGACAATCATCTTAGCTATAGTGGCTACTTTTGACTTTGCAGTTGCTATACGATTGTTTTCTTTACATTTCCGTATTAACAATTCAAAGAAAGATGATAAGTAAGAGGCCTTTTAAACCATACTCTATATTGGCCGATACAATAGGTAGGCAGACTCGATAGCTGAGTCTGTCTCTTTTATATGATGAGAGGAGAATTATGATGAGTACATCCATGTTACAAGGGGAACGAATTTCCCTAACAGCTTTACATAAAGAAGACCTTCCCCACATCGTGAAGTGGCACCAAGATGCAACATTTATGCGTTTACTTGATGCAGTAGCCGCTAAACCAAAGACATTGCAAGAAATTGAGAAATGGTATGAGAATAACAAAAACTCAAGTAACGGTTTTATCTTCGGGATCCGAGACCATGAGGAACAGTTTCTTGGATACGTTGAGCTGGACGGCATCCTTTGGAACCAACGAAATGGATGGTTATCGATCGCCATTGGTGCGGATCACCAGGGGAAAGGAATCGGAAAAGAAGCGATGCAGCTTTTACTCCGCTTCGCTTTTGATGAATTAAATCTTCATAGAGTGCAGCTAACGGTATTCGAGAACAATGACCGTGCGATAAAGCTTTATGAGTCACTAGGTTTTACAAAAGAAGGGTCTCATCGTGAGTTTTTATATCGGGATGGTAAGAACTATGATATGTTCCTTTATGGGTTATTAAGAAGAGAATGGAACTCGAAATGATAAATACTTCCGCTTGGTGCGGGAGTTTTTTATTGGGGTGAAGTTTGTCTGTTACTGTTGAAATCCCTCTAGTTTTGATGTATCGCCTTCTCTACAAAATCCAACAAAAAACGCAATAGAGATGAATAGCTCTATTGCGCTCGATATTTAAGATGTTGCTTCTTCTTCATCATTGTCCGTGCCCTTCATCATTAATGAAAATGGAATGGCTAAGAAAAGTACTGCTGCTGACACAAGAAACGCTTCATTTAATGTTTGCAACGTTGCTTCTGTCATATCCATACCCGTGCTCGATAGAATCGCACGTCTTGTTTCATAGTAGACGGAAAAAAAGACAATTCCGAATGAGGAAGTGATTTGACGTAATACATTATTCATCGCAGATCCTTGGGCAACCAAAGGATCTGGAATAGCGTTCATTCCAGCAGTCGTCGCTGGCATATTACTCATTCCCATGCCCCCACCGCGAATGGCGTTTAATATGAGGATTAACCAATATGGTGTGGATAGCTCGAGAAAACCAAGTCCAACTGTAGCTGATCCCATGACGAACAATCCAATTGGTATCACGGACTTCGGACCACGCTTATCCAGAATCCTACCACCAAGTCGCATAAAGATCCCACTTAATGCAGCTGCGGGTAAGAATAACAATCCTGTTTTAATCTCATTTAGACCATATACTTCTTGAATTAAAAGAGGTAGAAGAAATATACCAGAGAATAACCCAATCGAAGCCGCTCCCGTTACTACAATGGAAAAAGAGTATGTCGGCACTTTAAACACCGATAAATTCAATAATGGTTGTTTCCTTCGATTTTCATAAAGAACAAATAGAATGATGGCTATTACCCCACCAACAATCAAAGCAATATTACTGTTGGTCGTTAGTGTTTCAAGCTTCTTCCCTCTTCCTAAGGCATACAAAATAGATCCAATACCTAGCGTTACAAGAATGAAGCCACCGATATCAAACTTCAACCCAGTATCTTTTTCTGTTTCCTTTAAGTATTTTGTAGACAATATAATGCCGGTTAATGCGAAAGGAATATTAAATAAAAACAAAAATGGCCAAGAAAAGTACTGAATTATCACGCCACCTACTGTAGGTCCAATAGCTGGTGCAACCATTGCTGCAATTCCGTATGTACCTACAGCAATCCCACGTTCATTTTTAGGGAAAGCATGGAAAATGAGTGCCATTGCAATTGGCATCATAAGCCCTCCTGCTATACCTTGAATCGCACGAGAAACAATCACTATCCCTAAGTTAGGGGCCAATGATCCAGATATGGAACCGACTATAAAAATAGATAGCCCACTTAGATAGACCTTTTTCTTCCCAAACCGATCACCAAGATATCCTGTTATAGGCATTGTCATACCCATAGCGACCATAAAAATGGTGAGCATCCAACCCACACTAACGGCATCCGCTTCAAAAATTTTCATAAAACGCGGTAAGGTTGGATTCAACATGCTGTTATTTAAAATGACTGTGAATGTTCCAAATAACACGGAAACGACTACGAGCCACTTGTTAGATAACTTACTCATGGTGTATCCCCTCTTCCATATATTTCGACTTCCGAACTATTCTCTACTATACCATAACGCTAAACTGAATGTTATTGAAAAAACTCAGTATTGTCTTACCCCTATTTAGGTTGAGGTAAAGCAATAAAAAACATAAAAAAGAGGCCTTTTAAGCCCCTTTATATATCCACTGAATCCTCTTGTCCTTCTTCAAGCGGGTAATGTTTTAAAAAGTAAACCAATGCTTGTAGCTCAACAGCTAAATCAATGTGATGAACGCGAACATGCTCTGGAACTGAAATACGAGCTGGTGTGAAGTTCAATATCCCAATGAATCCAGCTTCGATTAACCGATCCGCAATCGCCTGAGCTGCTTGAGCCGGTACGGTTAAAATAGCTACATTAACATCGTCAGGTAAATGTTCTTCTAAATCATCTATCTCAAATACCGGTACACCACCGATATTTGAGCCTACTTTTTCATTATGTTTATCAAAAGCAATTTCGATTTTTGTGTTATTGTTTTTGGTAAAATTGTAATGAAGAAAAGCTGTTCCAAGGTTTCCTACACCGATTAAGGCAACCTTTGTGATTTCATCTTGATCTAACGTTTTTCGAAAGAACGATAAGAGGTAATTAACATTATAGCCGTATCCCTTTTTCCCAAGAGCTCCAAAGTAGGAGAAATCTCTGCGAATAGTGGCGGAATCGACCTTAACCGCATCACTTAATTCCTTGGATGATACACGCTGTTTCCCTTGACTATGCAAATTACTAATGAACCGATAGTACAATGGCAAACGTTTCGCTGTTGCTTGCGGTATTTTCGTTTGATCTAAATCCATATCCATCATCCATTCCCCCTTATCGTTTATAATCTCCACTCTTGCCGCCAGTCTTTTCTAATAAATAGGTTTCACCGATAACCATTCCTTTATCCAAAGCCTTACACATGTCATAAACGGTTAAAGCAGTCGCAGAAGCTGCTGTTAAAGCTTCCATTTCAACACCTGTACTGCCTTTCGTTTTCACCTGACTAGTAATTAGAAGACGGTAGCTATCTTCTTTTACCTCCCAGTCAAAAGAGATATCGACACCTTTTAACTGTAAAGGATGGCACATAGGAATCCAATCAGATGTGTTTTTAGCAGCCATGATCCCAGCTACCTGAGCGACTGATAACACATCTCCCTTTTCCATTGTCTTTTCTGTTATATTTTTATAGATTTCTTGATTAACTACAATACTTGAACGAGCCGCCGCAATTCGAACACTGTCATCCTTTGTTGAAATATCCACCATACGTGCTCGTCCCTGTTCATTTATATGTGTAAAATCAGACACACTCATTTCCCTCCATAACTATTCTATTGAAGAAGAATGCTTCTTTATTTGATCATTAAGTTCATTGTTCATAGATGTCTAGCTCCAGCGCCCTGTGACTTGTGTGTATCGCTCACCTCCGCACGATAAGTCAACATCGAATCACCCGTTCTTCGTGTTTCCTTATATGCGTCCTGCGTCTCACTCCTACACATACGTCACTACCCGGGCGCTTACGCTTTTCTTACTCCTTGCTTAAAGCGTTTTGCTTAGATACACTTAACACATTGAGGTGAACGATCATGATTTTAATGCAAGTGAATAATATTACAAAACGCTTCGGCGCTGATCTTATTTTATCGAATATTAAATTAGAAGTACACAGTCATGACCGCACAGCTATTGTCGGACGCAATGGCGCAGGGAAATCTACTCTATTAAAAATTATGGCTGGAGAAATGAATTTTGAAGAAGGCGAGCTTCATAAATCGAAAGACGCCTCTTTAGGATATTTAGAACAACACACAGGCCTAGAGTCTGATAAATCCATCTGGGATGAGATGCTAACGGTCTTTACAGATCTCATCAAAATGGAAAAAGAACTTCGCAGTATGGAGCAAAAAATGTCAGATCCTTCGATCATGGAGGATCATAATCAATATCAAAAGCTCCTGCAAGACTATGACGAGAAACAGCTCCGATTTAAAAGTGAGGGTGGTTACCAATACGAAGCTAATATTAAGGCTGTCCTAAATGGCCTCCAATTCCATGATTTTGACCTTGAAACACCTATTGCTACGTTAAGTGGTGGCCAAAAGACACGCTTAGCTCTTGGTAAACTGCTTTTATCTAAACCTGATATTTTAATTTTGGACGAGCCTACCAACCATCTGGATATTGAAACGTTAAACTGGCTTGAACAATACATTCAGGGCTATCCGGGAGCCGTTGTAATCGTGTCGCACGACCGTTACTTTTTAGATAAAGTGGTAAATACCATTTATGAGATTTCTCGACATTCTTCTGAGAAGTTCCTTGGTAACTACACGAAATACTTGGAACAAAAAGCTGCAAATTACGAACGTGATTTAAAGCGTTTCGAAAAACAGCAGGCTGAAGTAAAACGACTAGAGGAATTTGTACAAAAAAACATCGCCCGTGCAAGTACGAGTAAACGCGCACAGAGTAAGCAAAAGCAACTTGAAAAAATGGAGAAAGTGGATAAACCACAAGGCGATTTGAAGTCTGCTAAATTCATGTTTGATATTGAACGTCGAACAGGGAACGATGTCTTAAAAGTTCGAGATTTGGCGTTTCAATATCCAAATGCAGATAAAACGGTCTTTTCAAATGTTTCATTCGATATGAATCGACAAGACCGCCTTGCCTTAGTAGGCCCGAATGGTGTCGGAAAAACAACGCTACTCAAAACCATTATCGGTGATTTAGAACAAAAGCACGGAACCATTCAGCTCGGATCAAACGTTCAACTAGGGTACTACGACCAGGAGCAAGCAAAACTCAGATCATCCAAAACGGTCTTACATGAGTTATGGGATGAGTACCCAATGATGGATGAGAAAGATGTTCGTACGGTGTTAGGGAACTTCTTATTCTCAGGAGATGATGTATTAAAATCAGTGAATGAGTTAAGTGGTGGAGAAAAAGCACGTGTCGCATTAGCGAAACTCATGCTTCAGAAGGCAAACGTCCTTGTACTGGACGAACCGACCAATCACCTTGACTTAGATAGTAAAGAAGTATTGGAAGCCGCTCTAGCTGATTATCCAGGCACGATTCTATTTGTTTCCCACGACCGTTACTTTATCAATCGTATCGCCACTCAGGTTCTTGAGTTAGAAGGTGACAGTACGACACTTTACCTTGGTGATTACGATTACTATGTTAATAAAAAACAAGAGGAACAAGAGATTGCAGAGTTAGAACAAGCAGAATCACAGCCTCAATCCACTCAAACAACACAAACAAAGGTCGATTATGAACAAGATAAAGCACAAAAGCGAGAAGAGAGAAAACGCCAACGAAGAATCGAAGAAATTGAAGAAGAGATTTCAGCATTAGAAGAAACCATCGAAAAGAATGATGACCTATTGTGTGATCCTGAAATCTATCAAGACCACGAAAAATCACTAGAACTTACTCAAGAGAATGAACAAGCGAATGAAAAGATGGAAGCCCTTATGGAAGAATGGGAACAACTTCAAGAGGATTAAGAAAACACCAACCTAGTACTAGGTTGGTGTTTTTAATAGATTCCATTACTATTCTTCATTATAAAATTCAAGGCTTGATTTCTTAGCCTATCTCTTATAAGCTATACACAATATATAGTTAATAATAAAAATAAAAATAAAAATACCATATATAGAATTTTTCGAGTTAAAAGGTGCCTATACTTAGGCATAATAGGGAATCTGGTGAAATTCCAGAACTGTCCTCGCAACTGTAAGTGTGGACGAAATGAGAGATTCCACTGTGTTGGTTCAACATGGGAAGGTCTCAGAGTAGGACGATACACAAGTCAGGAGACCTGCCTTTGCTCGATCGAGTTTCTTTTTCTTCGGGGATTGAGAAGATGAAACGATAGCATCAACAGATCGAGCCTAGGCGCCGGTTCGTGCTGTTGTACTATCGTTTGATCCGTTCTCTGAAGAAAAGAGAACGGATTTTTTTATTATAGGAGGCGATCATCATGTTTACTCAAGAAAAGAATGGAACAGAAGTTGAATCGATTTTACAAAAAGTCGAAAAAGAATTCCCTCATCTAGATATCATAACTTTTCGAGAAGAAGTTAACCGTATTTCAGAAACTAAATCCACAAGCAACATCGACCAGATGTACCATGAAATGATATTGAAAGGCTTAGATCAGATGGATGAATATGAGCCAGATTGGACGTATGTATGTGCTCGTATTTTTGCTCAATCTCTATACGAACAAGCTAAAAAACAACGTAACCATGAAGGCTCTACTCCTTATCCGAATTTTCATCAACTTATCGAAGAATTACATAACAAAAACATATTCAGTGATGTTATTCTTCAGCACTACTCTCGCAATGAAATCGAGGAGCTTGGACAAGAGATTGATCCAGAACGTGATGACCTGTTTACGTATATCGGCTTAAAAACATTAGCAGACCGCTATCTTGCACGAGATCATGAAGGTTATTTATATGAATTGCCGCAAGAGCGCTTTATGGTGATTGCCATGACTCTAATGGTTAACGAAGAACCCTCCAAACGCGTAGAACTTGTAAAAGAAACTTACTGGGCACTCAGTCATTTATATATGACGGTCGCCACGCCTAACCTTGCCAATGCAGGAAAAAGCTATGGTCAACTATCTAGCTGCTTTATTGACACAGTAGATGATAGCTTACAAGGGATTTTTGATAGCAATACGGACATTGCTAATTTATCAAAAAGTGGTGGAGGACTCGGCGTTTATTTAGGCAAAATCAGATCACGTGGAAGTGATATTAAAGGGTTTAAAGGGGTTAGCTCAGGTGTTATTCCTTGGATGAAACAACTGAACAACACTGCCGTAAGCGTAGATCAGCTCGGGCAACGTCAGGGTGCCATCGCAGTCTATCTTGATATTTGGCACCATGATATTTTTTCATTCTTAGATGCTAAGTTAAATAACGGTGACGAACGCCAGCGTACACATGATATTTTCACAGGAGTCACCCTTCCTGATTTATTTATGGAAGCTGTCGAAAAACGTGAAGATTGGTATTTATTTGACCCTCATGAAATTCGACAAAATATGGGCTTTAGTTTAGAAGACTACTATGATGAACAAGATGGCGAAGGAAGTTTCCGCGAAAAATACTGGCAATGCGTAGAGGAGCCCAGTCTAAATAAAAAGCGTGTTCCAGCTATAGACATTATGAAACGCATCATGGTTTCTCAACTCGAGACTGGGACTCCTTTTATGTTCTATCGAGACGAAGTTAATCGCAAAAATACAAACAGCCACAAAGGAATGGTTTATTGTACTAATCTCTGTACGGAGATTGCGCAAAACCAAAGTCCAACAACGGTTCAAGAGCATTTCACAGAGGACGGCAAAATTATTACGGTTAAAGATGCCGGAGACTTTGTTGTGTGTAACCTATCTAGCATCAATTTAGGAAAAGCCGTTCCTGCCAATGTGTTAGAACGATTGATTCCGATTCAGGTACGAATGTTGGATAACGTTATAGATTTAAACAAGATCCCTGTTTTACAGGCTGAATTAACGAACCAGCGTTATAGAGGAATAGGTCTTGGAACATTTGGCTGGCATCATCTTTTAGCTTTAAAAGGGATCCAATGGGAATCTGAAGAAGCTGTGGATTTTGCTGATACTTTATATGAACAAATAGCCTACCTCACAATCAATGCAAGCAATGAGTTAGCTGTGGAAAAAGGGGCTTATCCATATTTTAAAGGTTCGAAATGGGATACAGGAGACTATTTTAAGGATAGAGGCTACAACAGTCCTATGTGGAAGGACCTTCAAAAGAAAGTATCAGATCAGGGCGTACGTAACGGTTACCTGATGGCTGTAGCGCCTAACTCATCCACCTCTCTTATAGCAGGAAGTACGGCTAGCATCGATCCGATTTTCAAAAAGTTCTACTCAGAAGAGAAAAAGGATTATAAGATCCCGGTTACCGTTCCAGATTTAACGCCTAATACGTATTGGTTCTACAAATCAGCATACGACATCGATCAACAATGGAGTATTCGACAAAATTCTGCACGCCAACGTCACATCGACCAATCGATTTCTTTTAACATCTATGTAAAAAACACCGTACAAGCAAAGGAATTACTGAACCTTCATCTCAATGCATGGAAGGAAAAATGTAAAACGACCTATTACATGCGCTCCACTTCAACTGAAGACATTGACGATTGTGAAAGCTGTTCATCATAAAGGAGGAAGAAAAATATGAATACGATCCATGAACGAAACTTATATGACACAAATGCTCCTAACAGATCTACAGGCATTATTAACGGAGAGAGCTCTAACGTATTAAATTGGGACGATGTCCGTTTTAAATGGGCCTACCCGATGTACAAAAACATGCTTGCAAACTTCTGGATCCCAAGTGAAATCAACATGGCTAATGACCTCCGTCAGTGGAAGGAACTTTCAAGTAAGGAACAAGACTCTTTTAAAAAGATCATTGGCTTACTCGCCTTTCTTGATTCGATTCAAACGGATTACAGTGCTAAGGTTGCAGACTACTTAACGGATTCGAGCCTAACAGCACTTATGCAAGTACTCTCTTTTCAAGAAGTTGTCCACAATCAGTCTTATTCATATGTTCTATCCTCTCTTGTTGATAAACAAGAACAAGACGAGATCTTTGAGTATTGGAAACACGATGAGATTTTATTAGAGCGAAACGCCTTTATAGCAGAAGGATACAAAAAATTCACGGAAGAAAAAACTGTGGATAGCTTCCTTCGATCGATTGTATATGATGTAGTTCTAGAAGGTTTATTCTTCTATGCAGGCTTTGCTTTCTTTTATAACCTTGCACGAAATCAGAAGATGGTCTCAACAAGCACCATGATCAATTATATTAATCGCGACGAACAACTTCACGTAAACTTATTTGTCCACATTTTTAAAGAAGTCTTAGACGAGAACCCATCCTATAAAACAGATGAATTATATGAGTTTGTAACCAATACGTTTAAAGAGGCAGCAGAACTAGAAATTAAGTGGGGACATTACATTATTGGAGATCACTTTGAAGGACTGTCTATGGATGACATTGATGCGTATATCAAATTCATGGCCAATAAACGTTGTAAAGAACTTGGCGCGGAAAAACCCTTTGAAGGATACTCTAAGAATCCATTAAAGTGGATAAAAGCGTATAAAGACGTGAATAGTGGAAAATCTGATTTCTTTGAACAAAAATCTCGCCAGTACACAAAAGTAGACTATCAAGATAACGGATTTGATGATTTATAAAAAAAGCGCAAGTGGCCGTTCAACAACAAAGGGACAAGTACCATAAGTGGACTTGTCCCTACTCATAATATGCTAATTATTGTAAAAAACAGTTATCCACTCATCCACACAGTTATTCACATATAAAGAAGGATAATAATCGTTTTTCACAAGTTTATACACATTATCCACAAGAAAATGCGAAGTTATCCACAATTTTTACCCACATAATGAAAGCCTTAACATCATTGTTTAATAAAAAGTTATCCACATGTGAATGGATAACTTTTTACAATGGAAGTCCTGGATTTGCATTCATATCCCATCCAGAACGCTCTCCCTTATTAAAGGCGATCGTACCTGCAGCTGCAATCATTGCTGCATTATCTGTACATAAATGAAGAGGTGGAATCAGTAATTCTAAACCTTCTTCATCAGCAAAAGTAGCTTCAAGTTTTTCTCTTAACCCCTTGTTTGCAGCTACTCCTCCAGCCACAATAACTTGCTTCACACCATATTCTTGAGCAGCCTTATGTGTCTTTGTGGACAACACGTCGATAACACTCTCTTGAAAGCTTGCTGCAATATTTTCAGGCAACAGCTCAATATTTTTTTGTTTAGCATTGTGTAAGGTGTTAATAACTGAAGACTTTAATCCACTGAAACTAAAATCATATGATCCCTCTTCTAACCAAGCACGTGGAAAATCAATCGTAACTTCTCCTTCATGTGCTAAACGATCAATATGAGGACCACCTGGATAAGGAAGCTGTAAGGTTCGTGCTACCTTATCATAAGCCTCACCTGCAGCGTCATCACGTGTTTCCCCTATAACTTCATAAGAACCATGCTCATTCATTAGGATCAGCTCTGTATGACCTCCTGAGACAACAAGAGATAATAAAGGAAATTCAAATTCTTTTAAGAGACGATTTGCATAGATATGTCCTGCAATATGATGAACCCCAACAAGTGGTTTATTATGGGCAAAAGCCAATGCTTTTGCAGCATTAACTCCTACTAAAAGAGCACCCACTAATCCAGGTCCCTCTGTAACAGCTATAGCATCCATATCTTCCATAGACATATCAGCTTCGTTTAGCGCTTCTTCCAGTACCATCGTGACCTGCTCAACATGATGCCTTGAAGCAATCTCTGGCACTACACCACCGAATCGTTTGTGACTATCAATTTGTGATGCCACTACATTTGCAATCAATTCACGACCATTTTTAACAATCGCTACAGCCGTTTCGTCACAACTCGTTTCAATACCTAATATATACTGATCTTGATATTCACTCATAATTTCACCCACATCACTAAAGCATCTTCCTGGTTATCGGTATAATAACGTTTACGTATCTCACCAGGAATTAGTCCGTATTTTCGATACATTTTCTGTGCAACGATGTTTGATACACGTACCTCTAATGAGAGCTGAATAGCACCAGCTTCTCTCGCTTTCTCTAAAACATGAGAAAATAAAAAATTCCCATATTTGTAACCACGGTAATCAGGCATAATCGCAATATTTGTTATATGAGCCTCATCAATGATTAACCACAGCCCACAATAGCCAATGATAACACCATCTAGCTCCATTACATAATACGTAGCATAAGGATTTTCTTTCAACTCATAAAGAAAAGAATCCCATGTCCAAGGAGTTGCAAAACAAGCCTCTTCGATATCCAAAAGCGTATTAATATCATCTTCTACCATAGTGCGGACAACAGGGGGAGCCATTTTCATTAGGACTCCTGTTGCTTCTGAATCCATTTGGCTTCAGCCTCTGCAAGACGTAAGTAGTTCGGAGTCAACGAATGAACATCTACAGGTTCCTTAGTCATCGCAATCTTCGCTAATACACCTGTTTGTGGTAAATGAACGGGTAAATCAGGTAAAATGGCTTGTTCTCCAAGAGTATTAACGATTGTTTCACGATGAGCATCTAAATCATGACTCAAAAACATGATAGGCTGATGATACTCTTTTAATGATTCAAGCCAATCTTCCATTAATATATTTACTTCTTCATTCTCAGATCGTAATTCTCTTTGCTCCTTCTGATAAAGGCCAGTATAAACCTGTCCTCTTCTCGCATCAAAAAACGGGCAAATAAGGCTGTTCGAATAAAAACCGTTGTATGCTAACAACTCCAAGCTAGACATCGCTACAATAGGAATATTCAAAGACCATGCTAATGTTTTAGCTGTTGTTAATCCAATACGTATTCCAGTAAAAGAGCCTGGACCATTTGCAACAGCAATACGATCTAATTCACTAGGCTGCAAACCAGCTTCACTCATAAGTTGATTGATGACAGGCATTAATTGAACAGAATGATTCTTTTTAATATTTTTGGTGTACTCTGCAACAACCAGGCTATTTTTTATTACAGCTACTCCTAGCGGTTGATTTGAAGTATCTATGGCTAACACATTCATTTTACTAACTCCTCGCATACACGAATATAGTGGTCTCCTTTAGGCATCAGCTTAATACTGCGCATATCTCCTTCAAGGTACGATAGTCTAATATCTAAACGATTAGACGGAAGAAACTCCTCAATAAAGTGGGCCCACTCTATTACAGAAACGCCA